>JAZUMX010000407.1:0-5308 GCA_045603865.1 Thermoguttaceae bacterium | reverse complement strand
GAAATTGTCCGCCATGAGCTGGACTTCAACGTGCCGCGGGTTCTCGATGTACTTTTCGATATAGACGTCTCCGTTGCCGAACGCCGCAGCCGCTTCGGTTTTCGCCTGATTGAACCCGGTAATGAGCTGTTCGTCGTCTCGGGCGACGCGCATTCCGCGCCCTCCGCCGCCGGCTGTCGCTTTGACGAGAACCGGATAGCCGAACTTTCGGGCGATTTTGAGCGCTTCGTCTTCGTCTTTAATTAAACCGTCGCTGCCGGGGACAGTGGGGACTTTTGCCGTTTTGGCGATTTGTCGAGCCGTGTTTTTATCGCCCAGCATAGCCATCGCCTCGTGAGTGGGGCCGATGAACTCAAACTTGCAGGAACGGCAGATTTCGGCAAAGTGAGCGTTTTCCGCCAGAAAGCCGTAGCCCGGGTGAATTGCCTGGCTGGCGCTGACTTCCGCCGTGGAAATAAGACGGTCAATTTTCAGGTAGCTGTCGTGCGCTTTGGCTGGACCGATGCAGTAGGCTTCGTCTGCGTAACGTAAATATTCTGATCCCCGGTCTGCTTCGCTGAACACGGCAACGGAACGGATGCCCATGTCTCGGCAGGCGCGGAAGATTCTCAACGCGATTTCGCCGCGATTGGCGACAAGTATTTTATCAAACATAGCGTATGGCGCCAGAGGGGTTGGCTCTAGCGCGTAATGAAAAGTTGGGGGGTGAGCTTCTAGCTACCAGCTTCTAGCTTCTAGCTTGATGTTAGGGATTCTCTGCGTTTACCTTTTAACGTTGGAAGCAGATTAAACAAGCTAGCAGCTAATAGCTAGCAGCTAGTAGCTAATCTTATCCGCGAGTGTCAATCTTGAACAGCGCCTGACCGAACTCGACCGGCGCGCCGTTTTCGACCAGAACGGCAACGACGCGACCAGCAACGTCGATGGGAATCTGGTTCATGACTTTCATGGCTTCGATGATGCAAGACGTCTTGCCGATAACAGCGGTGTCGCCGACTTTCAAATACGGCGCAGCGTTGGGGTTGGCGGCGGCGTAGAACGTGCCGACCATGGGGCTGTTGATCGTCTTGATAGCCGGATCGTCTTTCGCTTCAGCTGGCGCGGAAGCAGGAGCTGCCGGGGCTGCCGCCGGAGCAGGGGCGGGAGCCGCTGCGACTGGAGCCGCCGGAATCGCGACGACTTCTCCGCCGCGCTTGAGTTTGAGCTGCGTTGTTCCCTGGCTGAGTTCCAGTTCGTTCAAATCGTACTGCTTCATCAACGACAGAAGCTGTTCCAGATTTTCAGCGTCAAAAATGTTTACGTTTGTTTTTTCCATGGATGATTCCTTAAGTTTTTTAGCCATAGACGTTTACTAATTGTATATCATATCTTCCAATCGGTTCGACAGCGCTGAGGTGATAACCTCGCAGCCGTTTTTCGTAACCAGAATATCGTCTTCGATTCGGATTCCGCCCCAGTCCTGGAGGTAAATGCCCGGTTCGACCGTGATTACCATGCCCGGCTTGAGGACAGTGTCGTCTTTGGGTGAGAACGACGGGGATTCGTGAATGTCCAGCCCAACGCTGTGTCCCAATCCGTGACCGAAGTATTTGCCGTATCCGGCTTTAGCGATGAAATCTCGCGCGACCGCGTCGATCTCGCTGCATTTGACGCCCGGCTTAACTGCGGCAATTGCCGCCTGTTGGGCGTCGTAAACGATAGAATAAACCTTTTTGAACTTGGGCGACAGCTTGCCGGTAATTGACGACCGGGTTAAGTCGGACTTGTACCCGTTGACGTCGGCGCCCCAGTCGATTAAAAGCTGGTCGGACTCTTCGATTCTGAAATTGCCGGGAACGGCGTGGGGCAGAGCGGCGCGCGATCCAACTCCGACAATGGTCGGGAACGCAGCCTTGCGGGCGCCCAGCTTTCGCATCGTGTATTCCAGTTCCAAAGCCGCGTCCCGTTCCGTCATTTTGGGCGTCAGCGTTGCAATCAAAGCGCGGTACGCCTTTTGAGCGACGACGACCGCCTGACGAAGCTGTTCCAGCTCGAACTTGTCTTTTACAGCGCGAAGGGCTTCTACCTGACCGGAAACGGGAACGACGTCGATATCGAAATCGCCCAGGAGCTTTTTGAATGTATTGAACAGAGCGTAGGTCATGCCGTCGCCTTCAATTCCAAGCCGGAACTTTTTGTTCTCGCCGGCATGGTTGGCAATCGCCTGACGAACGAGCGACAAAAGACTGGTTTTGTTGTCGCGAATTAACGCCGTGATTTCCGGCGCTTCTTCCGAAAGCTGGATTGTGTATCGGGAATCGCTGAGAAGAAACGCTTTGTCTGCAAAGACCAGCAAATATGTGCTGTCTCCGGTAAACCCGGACAAATACGTAACGTTGGTTTCTTTAACGATCAGCAGCGCGTCCGCTTCAAAAGAGGAACTGCTGATTTTTTTCTGTAAGCGCGTCAGACGCGCTTGCGTGTATTCTGACATAATATAATCCTTCTATCTTCCCCCATAGACAATTATCAATTATATCGCCAATCTGAGGGAAAACCTATAATTCTTTTCAATATATATTATAGCAAAAAAAATAATTTTTGCAAGGCGGAACGAGAGGGAATAGATATTGTCGGAGAAAATAGAGTAAAATCAGATGGGGGTGATTAATGAAAGGCGGTAATGGAGTTCGCGAAGCGAACGGAATTACGCTTAGGCGAGCCGCGGGTGTAAACCCGTGGGCGTGAGCGAAGCGAACGTTGCAGCGAACCAAAACGGGTTGCGTAAGCGCCCGTTAAAAACTCACGCGGAGCCGCGGAGGTGCGGAGGATGTTCGCGAAGTTTTAAAGATAACTTCGCAGACGTTGCTGGGATGTCTCTGGGAGGATTCTGGGAGCTGCGGGGAGGACTCTGGGAAATCAAAACTCTTCCCAGCGCTTCCCAGATAATTCCCAGCAATTCCCAGATAATTCCCAGTTTTTCCCAGATAATTCCCAGTTTTTCTTTTGTGCCGTCTTCTCGCTGCCGCCTCTTGCATTTCATTTTCGTTTCTTGTACAATAAAGAGAACTAAAAGTCCCGGACGGCTTTACGTACGATTTCTTTCGCGCGTGGATTGAAACAAGTGGGGGCACGAACAAATGGACGGTCCATATATGTCGCACGCTTCCAGCGTGCGTGGGTTGAAACATGCCTCGGGAACAAATTGAATATGCAATGTCGACTCTCTTAGTCAGAGGGTACGTGGATTGAAACAACTATGACGGTGGGGCGTAAGCGAAAAATCTTGCCGCGCAATTACTTTTAATTCAAAAGGGACGTTTGGGGATATGAGATGCAAACAAAAAAGAATAATCGTTCTCCTATCGACAGACTAATAGACGGTATAGAGTTACTGCCGGTCTCAGTACGGTTATTAATTGCCATTGGGTTGGCGTTAGTCCATTTTCTGTTCGTCTTTTATGATTCGCAATTCGGACAGGGGCAGTTTCTTACTCCGGAAACGACAATTCAAGAGTTGTTTATAATTCGAGTTATTCGTTCGCCGCTGTTGTTTTTATACAGTTCATCTTTCCTCGCAGCGGAATCAATTATAAGTATATTGTTATACGCGTTGGCGCTGTTCGTATGGTTGCTTTTTTGGATATTACCCGGTAAAACAACTTTTTATATTACAATTGGCGTTCTGATTTCCTGTTTGTTACTATTAGAGATATTCACGCAAATTGGTTGTATGGGAGCGGGCTGTTAAATTGCAACAATAGAAAACTCGACCGCTGAATATCTGTTTTTGTTTTCCCCTCGTCCCCGGCTTGTAATTTGCCAAGGAATTGGGTATACTAAGCGTATGGATTGTTTCCAACAGGTTTATATGAAAGGCTTGAGCGTTACAGAGGTTTAAAGTCGTGGCTGGACGAAAGAGCAAAATTATAGAAGCGATTCTGATTGTTGTCGGGATTGCTGTTATCGGCGCATTTGTTTCAAGTATTGCTATTAGCAGTTACAGATACAGAAAAGAGTTTCGAGAAAACGTCGCGGCTGGCTCTCTTGAAAATTTAGTCAATAAAAACACGCCTCATTATGACGTGTATTTATTTCAGTCTGGCGAAGAAACCTGTATTTGCTGGATCCGTCCGGTTCCGAGACCGCTGCCGGGACTTATATCCGGACCGTCATGTTACATATTCGACCGGGGCGGAAAACTGATTGACTCCTGTTTTGATATCGGAGAGGATCCCTATTTTTGTAAAAAATGGCTACAGTTCCCCAAACTGGAACAGGTGTCAGAACCCAAGATTTTATTGGAGAACCTGTAAATGCAATTCATATTCGTCCCGGGATTAGGAGCCGATTCCAGAATATTCGAAAAAGAATTGTCCTCCCTGCCGGACAGCGCTGCGATTGATTGGATTGAACCGCTGCCTGTGGAACGGCTGGAGGAGTACGCCAAGCGGCTTGTTCAAACCGTTACGCCGTCGTCTCGATGTATAGTTGTTGGTCTTTCTTTTGGCGGCATGCTTGCTCCATATATTGCCAAAGAGATTCAGGCGGAACGCTGCATTCTGCTTTCCTCTGTAAAAAGCGGCAAGGAGTTTCCTCGCTGGTATAGACTTGGGTATCCTCTTTTCGTTTACTTTACCTGGATTGCGTATGTCTTGATTCTATTGAGCAAACTGGCGGCGCTGATCGCACTGTTGGCGGTTCCGACGAAATATAAAACGGTTTTTCATCAGTTTCTGCAGTCGCCAACGTGGCGCATGGTTTCGTTTATGAAAATGATGTTCGTCTGGGCGTATGGCGCGTCAAACCGGAACGAGGAGCCGTTTCCCGCCATAACCCAAATTCACGGAGCCAACGACTGGATAATTCCCGCAAAGAATACGAATGCGGATTTAATTATTCCCCAAGCGGGACATCTGTTGTTACTGACTCATACGGAAGAATTGCTCAACGCGTTATTTGACGCGGCGAAAGAGTAAGCATTGCCTCGCCGCCCGCGAGGTGTGTATAACAACCCGCCGCAGCCAACAACCATTCTGGATCGGGGACGAAGTCCGCCGAAGAAAGCCTCACGCAAAGTTCGCGAAGTTTTTTATTGGTGAACGCTTTGCGGCGGAAGCCTCCAAAAATCTCTTTCGCAGAACAAACGCTCCGACCCGCTGGATCGCGGCTGTCTCAGCCGCCGAAGGAAAATCTCACGCGGAGCCGGGGAGGTGCGGAGGATGTTCGCAAAGTTCGCAAAGAAATGGAAGGCGGTAATGGAGCGACCATCGGGAGCGGAATTACGCTTCCTTAACAACCGCTTAGCGGTTGAATATGTCTAGCCGTG
>JAZUMX010000406.1:0-1655 GCA_045603865.1 Thermoguttaceae bacterium | reverse complement strand
TGTAAAACGGCGAGAGCATATCCAGCCAAAGCGCGATTCGATGACGCTCCTCCGGCGTCAGCTTGACTCCATAATGACCTTTATCCAGCAACGGCAACAGCGGAGACTTCAGCGCGCCGAACTGGCCGGGTATCGTTCTGGTCGGATGGACATAGTCGTAAAACCCCCAGCCATTAAAAACCAAGTTGTAGTACGACTGATAAAACTTCGTTTTGTGATACTGGACGTACGGTTCCCGCGCCAGCGAGAACGTATTGGATTCCGGCTTGGCGTGACATTCTACGCAGTGTTTGTCGAGAATGGGCTGAACAAGTTCGACGAAGTTGGCGGGGCGGCTTCCGTCGACGTCCGGCTGCGGTATGGACGCGGGGCGGGTAAACGCCGTCGGAAGGACGCTCGACGAGCGCGTAATCTGCCCCTTGGGTTCGTGACAGCCAACGCAGGAGACGTTGTCGCCGGGCTGGAAGTACGTCCCGGAACGCATGGACTGAACCGCGTTTCCGTTTTCATCCAGAGCCTGGAAGAACACTTCCATCTGAGCGGGAACCATAAAATGCGCCGAACCGTCATCTTCAACGGGAACCGTTCCAATTACCCCGCGGACGGGGCTGATGGTTGCGGTGTGAAGCGTCGTCCCTTCCTGCCGCCCGGTGTATTTCAGCCAGCCAGACGGCACGGACATAGCGTAAATCTGAACGATTCTCAACGATTTTATCTTCGTATTCTCCGGCCATGGTTTAAGGCTTTGATAGACGTTGGCGATGGTAACTTCCGCCTGCGGACGCTTTGTCCAGTCCCGATCCGGGAACGAGATGTATTCCTGTGACGGAATCTCGCCTGGCTTTACTAACTCAGGCGCAACGGTCGGCTTGGGTCGGGCAATTAGCGGCAAAACCGTCGCGCAGCCGATTTCCGGGTCGCGATAAATCAGTTCTCTGTTTCCAAACCGGTCAAGCAGATAAATGCCGTAGTCGCCGCGGAGATACTTCTTTCCCTCCATGCCCTCGTTGACGCCAATCGAGTGGTCGGCGACAGCCAGAAACAGGTCTTCGGAAATCGGGTACGGAAACCCCCAGACCTGCGCCCCGACCTGGCTTTCCGGGAACCCGACTTCCGGCGTCAAGCGTTTCAGACACGCCATTGGATCGCCGTCCTCCTCTGCCGCCCGGGCGGGGTCAATGATAACCAGTGATCCGTAATTCTGACCGTGGTGCAAAGCCCCTGTGGCAACGTACTTTGACGAGTTGGGAATGGGGCGGAGATCCATTTCCGTATTGGTTCTGTCGAACCGAATCGTATAGTTGGCGTGCATCTGGCGCGGGTCTGACCCGTTGAGCGTCATGACCCAGGGATGGTGCGCCGCAGAGGAATGACGGTCGATATAATCCCAGCGCGTCCAGACGATCTTGCCGTCATGTGACACGACCGGCGCCCATTCGTTGGTTTCGTGATAGCTCAAACAGCGCATATACGTCCCGTCCGGGTTCATATCGAACACGGTGAAGTTGGGACATTGACGTCCGCAGCGCAGATACCCGCCCCGGCGTTCTGAAATGAACGCAATTCGACCGACATGGTCGGTTCCTGATTGGACGTGGGTATCTTCGACCCCCGCTTTTTCGGAGGCATAACCAAGTCGGATCGTAGCCATGTCG
>JAZUMX010000405.1:0-6527 GCA_045603865.1 Thermoguttaceae bacterium | reverse complement strand
TTTCGCGAACATTGTCAATTTGCGTAACCCATGACCTTCATCCATTCGTAAGAGCGGTCAAACCAGCCGCCGGAATGAGAGCCTTTTGTGTTACTGGCAAAACTGTGTCTGGTTTTACCGTAGATGTGCATTTCCATCGGGACGCCCTTCTTTTTCATCTGGGTGTAAATGGCGACTGACCCGAGAGGGGAATAGACGTCGTTGTCGCCGTGAAGGAGGCACATCGGGGCGGACTTGTCGTCAAATTTGAAGTCCTTGAGGATGGGAGAGTCAATTCCCTGGTTGGCGTTGGGGCCTTTCTCGCCGTCTTCCAAAACGTAAGCGGGATAGACCGGAATCGCGAAGTTGATATGGCACGGGACGCTGTCGAGTTCGTCAATCGGTTCGTAGGCGGGCGTTTGGGAGTTGACGGCGCACAGAACGGTTAAATGCCCGCCGGCGGAGAACCCGATCATGCCGATTTTTTCCGGGTCGACGCCCCATTGCGGAGCGTTTCGGCGAACGTGCTTGATCGTTCTTTGAGCGTCCTGCCAGGCAGCGCGGTAGATTTCAACCCCTTCCCGACGCGGCACCCGGTATTCCAGAAGAACGGTCGTAACGCCTTTTTCTACAAACAGATTAACGATTTTGTCGCGGACGTAAGGAACGAGTTTCTGATATCCGCCGCCGGGACAGACAATCACGCAGGCGTCGGTGGTTTTCTTTTCCGGCTTAAAGACCGTAAACGTAGGAGCGGGGAAGTCTCCCTTTTCGCCCGGAGCCAAACCCGGCCAGACGGGAAATTTTTCCTGAGCGAAACCAGTTGTAACAAACAGCGACAGCGCCGCGGCGGCGGCAAATAAAATGCGTTTCATTTTAAACATGGGTTAGGTTGGGTGCTATTGATAAATCAATAATCGTTTGAGAGTCATTCGATTTTTAAACACGAAAAACACATAATAAACGAAAATCACGAAAAGTTAAGATTATAAAAATAATCCTTTCGTTTGTTTCGTTCTTTTCGTGTATTTCGTGTTAAAAAATTTTTAGTGCTCATTGTCTACGGTTGCGAAAGGACGCGCGAACGGTCTGTGATTACAAGCGGGGCGTCGTAAACCGGGATTTCTGTCAATGTGAGCTTGTCGCCGGCGCGCTGAATGTTTTTGTCCGGGATTTTGTAAATACGACCTGTTACAACGTCTACCAGAACGGGTTCTGCAATCTGAGCGTTTTCCAGCGTCCAGGTCGTTTTCCGGGCTTCGTTTGACTCGGAGGGGATCTGCGTCCCGTCCCAGAAGACGAGAACGTCCTGATTTTTCTCGCCGTCGCGGAATGCAGACCACGTTACGTTTTCGTCCGAAACGCTCGCAGCGTATTCCTTCTGACGTTCCAGCGTCAGGTCGAAAAGCGACGCAATGTTCTGAACGGTATAGTACGCCATTTTCACCTTGGCAAGCGACCGTTTGTCGTTGATCTTCAAAAGCCCTTTCCGGTTGATCTCGCGGCCGGTATGGTCGAAGTCGCAAATCGTAAACACGGACGAAACGACGTCGTGACCCAAGTCGCCCAGCATCCGGCGAGCGTCCCATTTCGCCTGCGTCAGTTCGCTCCATGGGTGGTTGGAAAGCGCGAATTTATGCGCTGTCTCGGACGGACAGCCGTTTTCCCCCTGCCAGAGTTTCAGCTTGCGCGGGTACGAATCGACGACTTTCTGAAGTTCCGTCACGTTTTTGTACGATGTGTCCGGGTTCGGCGCGTAGCCGTGGTAAATGAGCCATGTGAAAAGATGCATCTTCCCCTCGCGCTGGAAAACGTCAAGACACGCCTTTACTTTCGCCGGATTGTTCGTCGCCAGCGAAAGCGCCCCGATTCGGGCGTCCGGATTGACGCGAAGAATCGTTTCCGCCGTCCGAATGTTGAACAGGGCGATCTGTTCCGGCGTTTTTTTCTTCCCGATGTCCGGCTCGTTCCACATGGCGAAGTCGCGGACTTTCCCTTTATAGCGCGTCGCCAGCGCTTCCACCCAGCGATCCCACGCAGCAAGCCCTTCCTCCGAGACAGGGAACCCCGCGCCGAGATCCCAATCGCCGCCGCCGGGATAAATCGGGTTTCCGTAGTCGGTCTCAAGCCAGATTTCCAGCCCGCGGGCGAGAGCGTCGTTAATTATCTCGTCAAGCCACGCGAAATCGTAAACGCCCTTTTCCTTTTCCGTTTTAGCCCAGCCGGCTTGAAGACGAATCCGGCGGATTCCCAGCGGCGCGACGTACTCTTTGTATGTGTCCCAGAAAATATAGTCCCGGTCGAGCGTCTCGCAGCCGAGCGTCCAGTTCTGACCAGCTGTGATTTCCGTTACAGATTTCGGCCGAACTGTTCCCAGAACTTGCCAGTCGGCTCCGGGACTAAACGTAGTCTGAACCCGCGTGTCCGAGCGATCCAGCATCTGCCCAAACGCGCTAACCGTTGTCAGGAAGAAACACAAAACAAAAACAGGGAATAATCTTTTCATGACGTTCAGCCCTCCGGCGTTACGATAACAGCTTTAATAACAAATTCCAAGGTTTATTATAAACCAGATTGGAATTGATTGCAAGTCCTGAAAAACCCCGCCGCTTCGACCCGCTGGATCGCGGCTGTCTCAGCCGCCGAAGAAACCTCACGCGGAGGTGCGGAGAAGCGGAGGATGTTCGCGAAGTTTTAAAAATTTCTTTGCGATCTTTGCGTTCTTTGCGGCTTAAAATTTGGCGAGCTATCGCTCGCTTGAAAGAACTTTCGGTCGCCAGCAAGCTGGCTCCCTTTTAGGGAAGTTTTTTCAAGGGAATAATAACGAGATTTTTATTCGAAATAAAATATGAGGGGAAAACCTTTTTTGAAAAAAAGGTTCTTCCCCTCAAACTCCCCTTTCCAAAAAACTTTAGTAAGGGGAGAATATAACGTAAGAACGCCGTAAACCAATCGGCGAAAATACGTCTAATCCGTAAAATCCGTGAACGGATTGCCCCGCACTCCAAAACCCCTCTTGTACAAAATTCGCGTTGGCGATATAATCAGGGTACTGGAAATAGTCAAAGTACGTACACCTGTTAAATTCGAAAGGAGCTTATACATGAACTCTACTACTAAAACGTTGTTGTTCTTTATGATTGCCGCCTGCGCTGCGACGATTGCGGAGGCGAAGAATACGTTCGTCCTCTACGACCGGTTTCTTAACACCCCGGCGCTGTGCTATCGGCTCGACGACGGCTGGGGCGCTATGGGGTTTATAAACTGGAACATCAAGGGCGATACGAAATTCGTGATGAGTACAATCCTCTATAATCCATCGAAACATTACATCTATCAGGACATCGGGCCGTACTATGTCGAAAGCGTGCTGTACTTCCCGCAAATTCTCGCGCTGTATCAGAACCCGATGGCTTTTGCTCAGGATCTGGCAAATAAAACCAACGCTGGCATCGTCGTCCCCGGGCTGTCCGGCTTTACTGTAACTGATGCGAAATGGACGCAGGACGTTCCGCAGTTTACCCGAATGATGGCAGGCGCGATGAAAAGCCCCAGCAACCAGGTCAGCGTGTTTGGATTTGAGGGTCATTTTGAATGTACGTACGCCGGGAAAGAGTGCGAAGCCATCTTTACGATGTCGCTGGCTGTGAGCATGATGCCGCAGATACGACCGACTGTGCCCGCTTTCGGTCAGGTCATCAAGGTTAACCCCAGACTGATCGTCGCGCCTAAAGGACGCATTCAGAGCGCGCTGCGCGAATGCGGCGCCCAGCTGGCGACCGGATTCTATAACAACCTGTGGTGCGTACAGCGCGACCGCACGTTTGCCGCTCTGATTCAGGGAACGATTATCGGGCGCAACGAGGGGTTCGCCGGATGGATGAAGACGCAGGAAGAGACGAGTGCGATGCTTGACAGAGTCCGCAAGGCGCGCAGCGAGCAGATCCGGGAGGTCAAGCCCGTCGACAACCCGCTTCCGCCGGGCGACAAAATCGACCGACCCGCTTACTTTGAACACGCCTGGATAAACAAAGGTCAAGACAAGATGATCCTCAGCGCCCAGTACCTTGAACCGAACGTCATCCGCCCACTGATGGAACAGGGCGAATGGATACCGATAGAATAGTGTTGTTCTCCAAAGGTTTTTGCAGGTAAGTCAGCACACGGGCGGCGAGGCGCCGCTCCCAACCCGCGCTGCCGCGCGAGACGTATTACAATCGCTCCCGTTGGTCACTTTTATTTCTCCCCTTACTAAAGTTTTTTGGAAAAGGGAGTTTGAGGGGAAGAACCTTTTTTTCAAAAAAGGTTTTCCCCTCATATACTATAAACTTGAAAAAACTTCCCTAAAAGGTCGTCAGCTTGCTGGCGACCGAAAGTTTTTTCAAGGGCGGACGAAGTTCGCGAAGTTTTTAAAACTATGTGTTCTTTGCGGCTTGAAACATTTTAACAAAGAAAGAGCAAGCAACCAACGGGAGCACTTAACGCTAAAACAATCTTCGATTTGTCTTATCCTCTTGTATCTAAACTTGATTCAAAGAGTTATAAACTCGTTATATATTATTATTCATCTTTATCGACAGAAGCCTTTTCAACTTTGCCAAATATTTTGACGAGTTGTTCTTTCAGTTCGCCGCCGCGAGCGTTCAAAGAGATAACCTTTCCGTCTTTTCCAATGAGAATCGAATAGGGAATGTTACCCATTCCATAATATTCGGAAACCAGAATCGGTTCGCCGTCAACATAGTTCATTCCCGGAACGACAGCATTTTCGTTAAACATCTGTTTCCAGGTAATCCCATTGTCTTTGAGGAAGTTTATTAATTCATTTTTCGAAGCGGGATTGTCGCAGGAAACGCCAATGACTTCAAAGCCTTTGTCATGATAAGCGTCATATATCTTTTTGACGTTCGTCACTTCATAGAAACCCTGATAGTACGCGGTTGTCCAGAAATTAATCAAAACAACTTTCCCAGCGTAATCCTCTGCTTTACATTCGGAACCGTCTAAAAACGTCCCGGCAAATTTGAGTTCTTTACCCAGCAATTCCTTAAATCGCTTTCTGCCTTCACGGTAAATAATATTTCGTTCCAGCATACCAGCATATTGTTGGACTTTTGGGTTGGAAGCGTTCAAAAGAGCTTTGAAATAATTGTCATAGCGTTCTTCTGGAACTTTATAACCTTGCAGTTTGTCACCAACCACGGTAATCAAAAGAGCCTGCTGCGCCATCGTTGGCGTAATGTCTTTTCCTGCCTTTTCGATTATTTTGTCAACTTCAGCGGCAACATTGGCGAATTCTTTAACATTGCCGCTTTTGAAAAAACCTTCAACTTTAGTTCGGAATAGATCAAATTTATATTGATTCCCAAGTGTATTGACATCAGGATCGGATGCTTCCGATAAAGCTTTAAGGTATTTATCCTGACGTCCTTCCGGAACTTCATAATTGGGCAAATTAGCTCCATCAGACAAGATCAATAACGCCTGCTGAGCCAGTTCAAGAGTGATGTCTTTTCCGGCTTTTTCGACTTTTTCGTCTATCTCAGCGGCGACTTTGGCAAATTCTTCAACGTTGCCGGTTTTGACGTATCCCGAAATCTTTCTCTGAAAGATAAGCCATTCAATAGCATTGGCAATATCCTCTTTACCCATCTGACGAAGCTGGGCAGCGAACGCTTCCAATTTGGCGTTGACAGCGTTTACTTCTTCAACATCATCGCTGTCGAATAGAAGACTTGATTGAATTGCCTGAATTTTATCGATCGCCAACCGTACAAAATCGCTGTCTGAAATGTCTTTGAGAAGGAGAGCCTTGTCGACAGCCTTTTGAATATATTCGGAGTATTTTTTTGAAATTTCTTTCATGGAATTGATAATCTTTCCAAACTCTTTAGATTCTGGAGTTATACCATCCATTTGAGCCTGAACGAGCAATCTTTGCCCTTCATTACCGTACATTTCCTGAATCTTGTAAATATAATCCTGATAGTCTTTCAGAGTTCCATTTTCTGGAACTGGTGGAATGACATCGTCAGTTGCCGCGCGGACAGGCGCAAAAGACGCCAGCGCGAAAGTCAGGCACAAAGCCAATAAAATGAAACGTGATTTCATAAAAGATCTCCTTTCTGGCTATTTCTTTCAAAATAGCCAATAGAAACTTTCCGTGGGTAAAAAACCAACGGCTAGAAATATTGAACCGCTGATGCGGTTCCAAGTGAACGCTTCGCGTCCGTTTTTTAAAACTTTGCGAACTTCGCGAACTTTGCGTGAGGCTTTTTTAGCGGCTGAGACAGCCGCGATCCAGCAGGACGGAACGGTTGACACGTTCTCAGGATTATTGGAGGCGTCCGCATTTTTTGTAGCCCGGGGACGGGCTACATCCAGAGGAGGTGTTCCGGCTTCGTCGGTTTGGTTTGCACACTTCAAACAAAGCGTAACTACGTTCGCTTCGCGAACTCCGTTACCGCCTTTCATTAAGCGACAGCTTGCCGTCGCTTTTCGCGCTCTTACTTCAGTTTTTGTTCAAAGAGCCATTCGGCTAAACCGGG
>JAZUMX010000404.1:0-2112 GCA_045603865.1 Thermoguttaceae bacterium | reverse complement strand
CAGCGCCAATCGGCGTTCCATGACGGGAATGTACGGGTAATCGGACTGAATTCTTTTGGCGTACTCCAGATGTTCTTCCGCCTTGTCGAGCATTTTGTATTTGATGCACCAGTCTGTCAGGTTCAAATAGGAAACGACGTCTATAGACTGAATGGCGGCAACGCGCGCTGCGTAGATGTCGTTCATGTTATTGCATACCGCCAGCGTCTGGTCTTGCGGAACGTACATAGCCCCGCCGTTGACGCTCTGAACGACGTAATATCGCCCTTCCTGACGAACCACGCCTTCCAGAAGGTTGTAGTCCGCCTTGAGCAGAAATTGCGTCTGCGGAACGGCGGGCGCTGCGGGAACGGTTGGCGGGGCGTACATCGGCGTTTGCCCCATGGCGCTGCCAATCGACAACAGCGCAGTCAGCAGGAATATAGCAATTCTCATGGCGATATGTTTTCTTTTGGTTTACAGTCTTGTGAATAACGCAGCAGCCGGACGGGGAAATTCTCCCTCCGTCTATATATATTATCGTCCTGTGCGTGATTGCATAATAGAAATTGTTTAGAAATCTGTCAATATCAATTCTGACCCTCTTGTCTGGAATGAAAAACAGATTATAATTATATAAAAGAATTAGCAGGTTAAATTCTGCCTGCAACTAACTACTGACAACTAACCCCTTAGCGCTTAATACCATCCATGAATATGTTTCCACCGATTCTGCTTGCCGACGTCAAAACCTGGTTTGATTCAATGTGGTATCCGCCGGTTTACCTTGCCGCGACGACCGCTTTCCTGATTGTCGTTTTGGTTTTGACGCGGCTGGCGTTCCCCAAATTGTACGCCTTGATTTGGGTAACCGCCAAAGAAGGCATGAACCAAACGCTCTTTACGGCTTTGCTCGGATTCGGCGTTGCGCTGCTGCTGTTTTTGCCCTATATCCCGTTCAACACGTTGGGCGAAGACCTCAAAATGCACATGTCCGTCGGTTTGACGTTTATTAAAATTCCCGCAATCCTTTTAGGACTATGGCTTTCCGGCGTTTCCATAGCCGAAGAAATCGAAGGCAAAACCGCGCTGATGCTGCTTTCCAAACCCGTCAGCCGCGTTCAGCTGATTTTAGGCAAGTTTTTCGGAATTCTCGTTCCGGTGTTTGTCATGTACATCGCCTTGGGCGGTCTGTTTTTGGGAACGACTGGATACAAAGTCGTTCACAACGCCCGCGAGTCCTGCGAAGAAGAACCGAAAACCCAGGACTGCGTTGACGCGATGGTCAACATCACGCCCAGTATTGCGATGAACTTTTTGGAAACCGCGACCATGGTTGCCGTTGCCGTCGCTCTTTCGACCCGGCTTCCGATGCTGGCGAACATTACCTGCTGTCTTTCCATCTTCCTGCTGGGACATCTGATCCAGTATCTGCCGCAGTACGTCAGCCAGATGCTGCACGGGGGGAGGTCTGTAATTGTAGACTTCTTAACCAACGTTATGGCGGCGATATTGCCGGTTTTAGGGCATTTCAGCATCGAGTCGTCCATTGGCGCCAATCAGGCTGTGCCGCTGACGTATTTGGGATTCTCGTCCCTCTATTGCGTTTTGTACTGCGTCGCGGCGCTGGTTGTTGCGCTGCTCATGTTTGAAGATCGCGACCTGGCGTAATATGGAGTGCGGCGGCTTGACGCCGCTTTTCCAAGAAATACGTTTAGAACATCCGAAAACGTCTTTCGTGCCAATAACGTAAGAACAATATTTCTTTTTTATTATCGATTATTGTTCAAAACGTTGTTGGCACGAATAAACTTTTATCGTCGTTTGCAGCGGGTCTGGTAATGAAAGCGACGTCAAGCCGTCGCACTCCAAAACACCTCACTCGCTGCTCTGAGCCGCTTTCCTTGCCTCAACCTCTTTCATGCTCTGCAGGAACTCGTTTTCCAGATATTTCCTCCCTTGTCGGATTTGGATGAAGTCCCACGGAAGACGGTCTGTTACAGTTTTCGGGGCGTGAAGAATCGCCTGGACGTCCAAGCCGGTCGCCTCGAACGCTTCTTCCCAAAGGCGGGGCGTGAAATGCTCTGTCCAGGAATCGAACTTCGCGCCGCGTTTCCAGGCTTCGATAATCGC
>JAZUMX010000403.1:0-4789 GCA_045603865.1 Thermoguttaceae bacterium | reverse complement strand
TGGATGTAGGTAAGTCCTCTTACCTACAACTTGACGGCTAACGCCGTCAAAATCGAAAGGGGGAGCTGGCGCGCCCGCACTCCGAAATGTTACTTTTTCTTTCGCAACTGAACGCATATCAGTCCGGCAGCGCCGAGGATCATCAACGCCCACGTTGATGGTTCCGGAACAGGGGGCGTATAACCAAGTCCGACAAGGTATATGCCTTCTCCCGCTACACCCTGGAGTTCAAACAACTCTGGATAGTTACGCAACAGGTAAGTGTAATCGTCGGTGACAATTTGCGAAGCGCCTGGATTGGGACCGATTCTTTCATCTGCAATTAGCAGATATTTTGCGCCTTTTTCAGCCCATTGTTCGGCATCGCCTGCCAAAAAATCCAGTTCAATAAAAGAGCCGGTTTGAGGTTTGAACTGGACGCTGTCGTTACGCGCATTCTTGTCAATTGTGAGGACGTCGTGGTTGGAATCGGAACCAGAATAGGAACCGAATTCAAACAGGACTGTACTTCCGGATTCTAAAACTATCGGTGATTTAAGAATCGCTTCGCCAATCGTACCGCTGTCGGATAATCCCGGCGAGAACACAGCGCCGTCTTTAACGTCAATTCCTGATCCAATAAAAGAGTCAAAATAACCTTGATAATCAACTCTTCCTGAAGAAATAACAAAGCTTTCAGCTTTTACCGCTCCGTCTGCCGCTGCGTAGATTTGTAAAGCGCCAGCGCCTGTTTTCTCAATTGTTCCGTGGTATCCATCAGTTGAAACAGGAGTATGTGTATACCCCGTAATTATCTTCCCATTGACAAGGTCGATTCTTTTGGTTCCGCTTTTGACATTATACTCCAACACAGAGTTATGATGGTCAATATATACACTGTTCGAAGAAATGGCGTCGCCGGTGAAAATAAGACGCGTCCCGTATCGGACTGCATAATCGCCCGTATACGTGTTGTTCCCGGATAAAGTTAGAGAATTAACGCCAGACGTTTGACTGCCGCTATACACGGCAAAAAGATTTCCGTCTCCTTGTATTACGCCAGAGAATTCAGTATGTTGACCATCAGTCAGACTGACGCCAAAAGATTTCCCTGAATTGATAACAATGTTTCCGGCTCCTTGTAAATCATACATCACATTATTTGCGGTAGAGGCTGTATTCAATACATGAGTATTTATGTCAGAAATGAATGTAGCGCCGTTCGTCATGACAAGATAGAGTTTGCCAAGAAACTGATTGCCGCTACCCATCTCAAACGTTCCTTCTTGGAGTTCGATAGTGGGGTCTCCCGTAATAAGCGCACCACTTATTCTCCATTTACCGCCGCCTTTTTTAATGATTTTATTAATGCCCATAAACATCCCACTGCTGGTTGTTTCGGTTGCGCCTTCAGCAACGTCTGCAGTTATTGTTGACCCGCTTTGAATAACAGATCCGAAGACAACTCCTTGCCAAAGGGCAAGCAGGGCGGCAAAGAGAACGATTGCAAACCGCGAGACGTTAATCCGCGTTAAAACACAGGATGCAGGCAGGAAGTTAGATTGCGTATTGATCATTTTTTTCTCCTTCATGGATCAAGCAGACCGTTATTTTTTCCCCTCATGGAAAAACTGGGTATTATAGACGGCGGATGACTTTTTCTATTAAGCTGAAAAAGCGTTTTGCCGCTGAACGCAATTCCAGACGGCAAAATGTTTTCAGTAAAAAAATATCCGTATCAGATACCCACTTTAGAGTTTATCGGAATTTTAGAATTTTTTCTTTTGGAGTTTTTTCAGACACAGCAAACCCGCAACGCCGAGAATCAGCAGCGCCCAGGTCGACGGTTCAGGAACGGCGTTCGGGTCGATGTATCGACGCCCGGTAATGGCGTACTTGCCGGAATAAGCGCCGCTGGTAAGCTGAACGTACTCCAAATTGTTGAAATCGCTCGAACGAACGTATTTGCTAATAAAATCGTTTTTAATCGTAGAGCTGTTAGCTCCATGCAAAACGGCGGTGAACTCCTCGCCATCCTGCAGCGTGCAGTCGTCCGTCGCCGCCAGATAAACGATGCTGCCATCGTGCAATTCAAGATTGCCATAATCAACAATCAGCACGTCATTCTGGTCAGCGTCAGTCCCGCGGATTTCCATCAACAACTCAGCGCCAGCTTCATTGAGAATAAAACCGCCGCCGTATGTCTGATCGCCAATTATAAGCACCCCAGGCGAGTTGCCAGGCGAGAACGTTGCGCCAGAGTCTACAGACAGCAGACCTTTGAAATATCCTTGCATATCCAAACGTCCGGAAGAAACAAACATACTTTCAGCCGAAATCATTCCCTGAGTTTCCGATACAATCTTCAGCGTACCATCTCCGGTTTTCTTGATGTCTCCCGTCCCAAAGATTTTGTTAGCGTTGGTGATTGTCATGCTTTTTAAATCGTTCCGATCAACGAACAGTTCCAGCGTACCTTTCGTAATGATGCCATCGTTGTTGGATTTGACGACTTCAATCTGACCGTATGTTGTAAGGGCTTCGTCTTTTAATTGCACTACGCCTTCAGAAACGGTTATTTTAGCGGTATACGTATTAGCGCTAGTAACTGGATCATAAAACGTTCCAGAAAAAACTACAACGCCAGCGCCCTTTTTATCAATTCCTTTGGTTGTGCTATTGGCTTTATAAATAGCGCTGGAGAATTCCAGCCGTGCGTTGTCATCTACATCAATTTCTAACAGGTGCCCTTCACGGACTTTAATCGGAATGGAAACCGATGAAACCGTTGGATTGGATGCAGTAGCGCCGGTCGCCCCATGAACGGGAATAGACGTACCGGTTTTCATTTCAATTCCTTTGCAATTAGCAACGGTAGATTTGATCTCGCCGCCGGTAAAAATTACCGTTTTATTCATAAAGGTCTGATTTTTTTCCGAATTCAATTGCAGCGTTCCGCCATTAATGTCAAGGGTTACATGAGCGCTGCCATTTCCAAAAGAGTCTTGCGCTTTGCAGGTAAGCGTTCCGCCTTCATTGATAGTTACAGTTTTATAATCGCCAAAGCGATCTAAACCAGAAATTTGATTATCCAACAGGATGGTTCCCTCGTTAATAACAAGGTTGCAATTGAACGCCTGGTCTGCGCTTGACCTGAGAGTCAGCGTTTTAGCGCCAGTTTTAATAACCGTTCCGTTACTGGTAAGAATTCCCGAGTATATTGTATCGGAAGCGCTATCGAGGATTAGATCCTCAGAGCCATTATTGGTAACTTTGCCATGAGTGAGGACAAATTGGTGCACAACGACTGCGTCTATATTATAAGGCTCAGCTGTATATGTATCTTCCGTAACCCGATAGAACAGATTACGCAGCGTTCCGCCTGATTCCAGAACCACATTAGCCGATTGCAGAGTATAACTGTCATCTGCAAGCTGAACCGGAGTTACATTGATCTTAAACGAACCGTCAGTACAGTTTACTGGTCCATTAAACGTTTGATTTGCATTGATGGTCAGGTCGCCGCCGCTGGTTATGCTGGCAGCGTTAACAAAAACATCCTCAGCTTCAAAGGAAATACTGGATTTATTATCAATAACAACTGAACCATCAAATGAGTTTGAAGAGCTGGCAAGATGAAAACCGATTCTCGTTTCTCTGAAAGCGGTTTTAAAATTCAGCGTTCCCGACCCGGCAATACTGCTTTCAATCGTCAACAAACGATCCTCATGTGATGACTCATCGTTAATCATAACAGTAGCGTTTCCGTTGACTGTTATGGCTCCTTGAAGCGTTACATGTGAATTAAAGAGACCTTGATCAATGACTCCGTTTCCGAGAATCAGATTATCTATTTTAACTGATTCACATTTAAGATTAAGATACCCTGTATCAAATTCGCTGGCATTATGATTATACCCAAGATACAGCTTGTTATACTCGCCCATTTCGTTATACGGAAATGTTTGAGGGGTATCAACTTCTGGCGTTCTTAACATATAATCGTCGCCAACGGCAAAAATACAGCCGTTGACATTGTCTGGAATATTGGAAGGGGAGGAGCCATCAGCGTTAGACCAGTAATCTGACGTTGACCAGTTTAAACTATGATCATTTAGTTGATCTGAATTCAAATAATAAACCGGTGGTTCAGCTAAAGCAGACGACGAAAAAAGAATTGCGTCAATTCCAAATGTCAATAAAAGGATAGCTGCAATGCTAAGATAACTCTGCAACAGTAGGCAATATTTATCGAATTTTCTATAAATATCGGTATCCATATACACTTCTGACTCAATCTATCCCTAAAAGTTCCAAAATTGAGTCTCCATTTCCCATATTTTATTTATATATAAAGGCGCTTATTATAACTAAAATCGTCAGTTTAATCATAACAATCAAGGATTTTCAAGAAAAAATCCAGAAATTTTAGCATTTTGAGCAAAGATAGACAAGACAGGTAGAATAATGCAGCAAACAGATATAATATAGTACGAGAAATCTGTTTTTATCCGCAAAAGGAAACGTCGTATATTCTTAGACGCTTCCTGATTTGTCAAATTTTAACTCGACTACGTTCTACGGCGGACGACGACTTCAAACGGCAGCAAAACGGCAGACGTTTCGTCCGTTCGCCCCCCTCCGTAAACAGGCGATTCCGTCGTCAGAATCAGGTTGTCAAACATGTCCGGCGGGACGGGAACCGGGTCTGGAGTTACGTTGGCAACAGCGATATAAGTCTGCTCATCCTGTCGAAAACCGTCTTTGCCGCTGACCGTCCAGCGCCACGTCAGGATGGACGGCTGACTCT
>JAZUMX010000402.1:0-1552 GCA_045603865.1 Thermoguttaceae bacterium | reverse complement strand
GGCGTCGGGAATAGCAAAACGTTCCGCAAAGACGCCTGGCATTGTTCTGCCGAGTTGATGCCCGGAAAACGGACGCCCCGCATGACAAAAATTCCCGTCCTGAATCGCCAGAGCTCGCCAGTCAGGCGTAATCGCCGGCACCGCGACGACTTCTCCAACCTGAAAGTCCTGAACTTCAGATCCGATCTGTTCAATTCTCGCTACGCATTCATGACCAAGAATCAAATTAGGGACTTTCGGCGATCCGCCGCCAAAAACGGTATGAACGTCTGACGTACACGGGGAAACCGCAACGGGGCGAAGAATAGCTCCTCGACTCTGCAAAACGGGTTCCGGCGCATCGTCAATCCAACCAACAACTCCCGGGGATTTTAATACAAACGCTTTCATGTTACATTTATTCGCTGTCCCCCAGATTTATCTGGCGGACGCGTTAAAATAATATATATCTCAAATACTCGTTTTTATTCTATTATACTCAAACAAACGAATTCCTGCAAGTCCCGGGACGAGTTACAGCCAGAAATCGTCGATGGTCGAAATCACTTTGTCCGGCTGGGATTCTTTGAGGGCGTCTTCCGACCCGTAGCCCCACGTTACGGCAATCGTATGGACGCCGGCGGCTTTGCCCGCAAGGACGTCGCTGGTCATGTCGCCGGTCATGACGGCTTTGTCCGGGTTGACGCTGTACTTGTACAGCAGCGTTTGGATCATTTCCGTTTTCGTATACCCGTCTGGGCGCGAATCGGGCGTTACGACTTCCACGACTTTGTCTCGCAAACCGAACTTGTCCAGCAGACGGAACGTCGGAACGCGGCGTTTGTTGGTTACGATGTAAATTCGTTTGCCCGCTTTGTGAAGACGGTTGATAAGCTCCTCAATTCCGGGATACATTGTTGTTTCGGGATAGTCGGACGTATCATACTGCGTCTTGAATTCGCGGCAAATGTTGTCGATTGTTTTCTCGTCGGCGTCGGGAAGAAACATCTTGACCGACATCTGCAGCGGTGGACCGATAACGAAGTCCGTTTCAAACCGGTCGACGTCATTCGTATACTTTTGCAGGGCAGCTTTCATGCACGATCTCAAATCGCCGTAAGTGTCGAGCGTCGTGCCGTCCAAGTCGAAAAAATAGTCGGTAAAATTCTGAACGGGCGGGATGAGCATGTTTTCCCGGAGCTCGTCTTCCGGCAGAAACGGCGCGAGGTTTTCCAGCGGCTGAGAGACGATTGAGCCGTCGGGCATTTGCTTGGACGCCGATTTCGGTCCGAGGACTTCGTACGGATCCGTCATGACTTCGCAGAAGACCGGACCCGGCTGAGCCAGAATTTCCGGTACGAGTGAAGCCGCTTCCTGATTGTTTCTAATCTGATACACTGTCCAGCCGTAGGCGGCGGCGATTTTTTTCATGTCCGGCAACACGACGCCCGATTCCGGGTTGGAGCCGACAAAACGCCCCTCGAAAAACGCTCGCTGAGTGTTTTTAATCGACAAATAGCCGTCGTTGTTGTACATGAAAACCTTGATCGGCAGCCGATAGTTGAGAATCGTC
>JAZUMX010000401.1:0-5742 GCA_045603865.1 Thermoguttaceae bacterium | reverse complement strand
CGTAATGCGAAAATTCTGAGTCGACTACTCGTTTTAAGCTAAAAAGCAAAGCTTTACGAAGAAATGGATGGTTCTTCGCAAAGCGTTGTTTTGTTTTATAGAAAAATTTATTCTCGCAACTCGTAACTCGCTCCGTGGGTTAAAACCCACGGCTATTAATATTAAACCGCTACGCGGTTTTTAAGGAACGCTATCGCGTCTGCTTAGATAACTTTTACGCCTGATGGTTGACGATGACGTCTTCGAGAATGTCGAGACCTTCTTTCGCCTGATCCATGGTCAGGTTGATTGCCGGGAGCATACGAATGACGACGTTGTGCGTGCAGTTGATTAACAGCCCGCGTTCCATGCAATCTTTGACGGCGAACGCGCCTTCAACGTTGAGTTCGATGCCGATCATGGTTCCAGCACAGCGTATGTCCTTAATCAGACTGCACTTCTGCTGCATCTGCTCCGCTCTCTGACGGAAGTAATTCTCGATCTTTTTGGCGTTTTCGAGCAGATGTTCTTCTTCAATCATCTGGATTGTGGCAATACCGCCAGCCGCGGCGATGGGGTTTCCACCGAAGGTTGAAGCGTGCATTCCGCGTTTGAGGTCGTGGGCAATGTCAGCACGCGCCAGGAACGCGCCTGCGGCGGCTCCGCCGGAAATCGCTTTGGCGAGAGACATGGAATCGGGCGTTACGCCGAACTTCTGGTACGCGAACCAGTAGCCCGTTCGACCGCAGCCGGTTTGAACTTCGTCGAAGTGGAGCAGCAGGTCGTTTTCGTCGCAAATCTGACGCAGTCCCTGAAGGAATCCCTCCGGAGGAATGCGGATTCCGCCTTCGCCTTGAATCGGCTCGATGAAAATCGCAGCGGTTTCTTCGTCAACCAGCTCTCGAACGGAATCGAGGTCGCCGAACTTCGCGTACATGAACCCGGGAACCAGCGGTCCCAGCCCGGCTTGATACTTCGCCTGAGCCGTCGCGGTCGTCGTCGCCAGCGTTCTGCCGTGGAACGAACCTTCAAACGTGATGATTTTATAGCGTCCTTTGGGAACCTGGTGAAGACGGATAAACTTTATCGCCGCTTCGTTCGCTTCCGCGCCGGAGTTGCAGAAGAAGGCTTTCCCGCCAAACGAGCGTTCGGACAGCATTTCCGCCCAAATTCCCTGCTGTTCCATGTACCAGGAGTTGGGAACGTGTACGAGCTTTTCCAGCTGATCCTGAATCGCTTTGACGACTTTCGGCGGGCAGTGCCCGAGCATGTCGCAGCCCCAGCCGGGGAAGAAGTCTATATAACGCTTGCCTTCGTCCGACCAAATGTACGAGCCTTCGCCGCGAACCAGCGTTACCGGGTATCGCGTGTAGTTTGGAATGACGTAACGATCAAAGCGTTCAATTGTGTTCATGTTCGTAAAAGTCAAAAAGAGTAAATGGATAACAAAAAAAACGGAAAGTGAAAAGCGAGAGGCAACTTTTTATAAGTATTCTCGCTTCTCACTTCCCGTTTTATGACGTCAGACCGCAGTCTCGACGAGCGTAAAATGTAAAATTAACGCTTGGAGAACTGAGTCGCACGACGGGCTTTTCGCAGACCGTACTTCTTGCGTTCCTTTTCTCGACCGTCTCGGGTGAGAAGGCTCTTTTCACGGAGAACCTGCTCGGTTTCCGGATCGAACGCTTTCAGGGCGCGGGCGATAGCCAACTTGCAGGCGTCTGCCTGACCGGTGATTCCGCCGCCTTCGACGCGAATGATGACGTCAACGGATTCGGCTTTTTCGGTTGCCAGCAGGGGAGCCATGACGGCGTTGACGTGCTGTTCAATTTTGAAGAAGTCGTTGAGCGAACGTTTGTTGATGGAGATCTGACCTTTGCCGGCGCGAATGCGGGCGCGGGCGATGGAGGACTTGCGGCGTCCGGTTCCCAGAGCGTCGTTGAGTCCGTTGCCTTCGATAACTACTCTATCAGCCATAATTATTTAACCTTTCGTATTTGTTATTAAAAGTAACAGAGCGTTATTTGGCTCCCAGATTAACCAATTCCGGATTCTGCGCCTGATGCGGGTGTTCCGGACCAACGTATAACTTCAGCTTTTCGATCATTTTGCGACCGAGCTTGTTTTTCGGAAGCATGCGTCGAACAGCGTCGTACAGAATTTGCGTGGGGTGTTGTTCCAGGCGAGTGGCGGCGTAAACGCTGCGGAGACGCGGATAGCCCGTGTACCATGTGTAGCGTTTCTGTTCCCATTTTTTGCCGGAGAACTTGACCTTTTCAACATTGACGACAACAACGTATTCGCCAGTGTCGACGCCCGGGGTGAAGGTGGGTTTGTGCTTGCCCATCAGCCGGACAGCAATATCGCGAGCCAAACGACCAACGACTTTATCAGTCGCGTCGGTTACGACCCATTTATGCTCAACCTCAAGAGGTTTCGCCCAATAAGTTTTATTCATTGATGCGTTCATTGAACTGTACCTTGAATAATTGTTAAAATGAAATATAATATACACAAACGTCTGGAAACGATTCCTCAGACGCCGGCTGAAAGTCGTCTTTCCCCTGGACTTCTAACAACCTGGTGCAGTATACCGCGGCGGCTCTCACAATCTGAAATATATGTATTTCAGAGGCTGAACGGGCAGAACCGGGACTCCGCCATATAAAACATTAGGGCAGATTATACAACGATTCTCTATTTTTGCAAGGGGGAGGGGGAAAAATTTAAGGAGCAAGAAACAGGAAATGGGGAGTCGGGTGTCTGGCGCCAATTACCACTTGACGAATTGTTATTGCAGATTATAATTAATTATGTTAATATTTTGAATAATATTGTTGTCAATAATAATCGTTATATTGTTCATTTCTTAAATCCGAGGAGTGAGAAGAATGAATAAGTTTTTACCTTTTGTTGTTGTCGTTTTATTTGCTGTCGTCTTTGCTGACATGGTTCAAGGACGCACCTGGACGGACGCCAAAGGAAAAAAAGTTACAGCAGATTTCGTAAGTCTTGTACAGGACGGCGAACCAAAGGTTAAACTTCAAACGCCGTCCGGGAAGATTATCGTTGCGCCTTTGAGAAACTTCTCGAAAGCGGATCAGGAATATATTCAGGGGATTGGCTCCAAACCCGCTGTCGCTCAACCCGCGCAGCACGACGCTCGCAGCGTGATCTTTTCTGCTGTTAGTAATTTGGATCTCGGCAGCCGCGAAGCGTACGACGCCATAATTGAAGTTCGTAATAACGACCCGACAAAGCTCGAACCGGATTACACCCTGGCGCTGTTGTTTATCTTTAAGAATAAAGACTATTTGCACGCTCAGCAGCATTTTACGCGCTGTCTGAGGATCAGTCCGGACAATCCCAGCGTTCTTTTGAATATGGGGACGCTTTACGTTTTACAGGAAAAGTATCCAGAAGCGTTTGCGAATTATCAAAAAGCCTTTGTTTTGGGCGGCGCGAATCCAGCGCTTAAACACAACCTTCATAAATTGATTATCGAGTCCAACTCTCGCAACATTTTTATTCCTGCCAACGTTCAAAGCCGAATTGCGGAGCTGGCAAGCAAAGTTACTCAGCAAGACAAGACTCCATTCAACCCAAAACAGGGCTGGATGTTTGAAAAGTGTCCCGAGGGAACGGCGCAAGAGATGTTCAAATGTACATGGTTTCAAATCGACGGTTATCAGCCGTACGAATTCCCTGTTTGCGTGAAATGCAAAGGGACGGGAAAGGTCGAGTGCCCCAATAAAAACTGTTCCGGCGGAAGAGCGACGATTTATGTAACAAAGACCCAACGACATCACAACGGCGGGAAAGTTACAGCTCAAGTCCCTCAAACTGTTATATGCAGCGTTTGCAAGGGGAAAAACTTTGTTCCGTGCCCTGTTTGTCAAGGATCAGGAATAGAATATCATCAGGTAACGATAGACGAGAATCCTCAACCCAAAGCAGATGCCGAAAACCGCAACGCTGGCGGACAAGCGAAGCCGGAACAAAACGCTCCGAAACCGCAGCCGCCGAAAAAGGAAAATAATCCGCCTCAGCCGCCTGTATTCGATAATCGACCAGCCCGAATGGGGGTTGACGTTCAGGACCTGGAAAAGCTGCAGGAAGACGCCGCTGAAAGCCGGCGATTCTTTGGTTTGGAAGACGACGACGAAAAACAAAAGAAATAATTGTAACAAAGCTATAAGCGAGAGGAGTTTGATTTCCTCTCGCTTATTTTGTTTGAATTCTAAATTAGAATAATCGCTCTGAATTTTAATTGTTGGCGAGCTTTCTTAAAACCGTCTGGAGAATGCCGCCGTTTTTGAAATAAACGATTTCAACCGGCGTGTCGATCCTGACTGTTACATCGAACGTTGTCTGTTTGCCGTCTTCGGCGGTGGCTGTTACAGTCAAATCGCATTGAGGCGTCAGGTTGGAGACGTCGCCCAGGTCGAAGGTTTCTTCGCCCGTCAAGCCGAGAGACTGCCACGTCTGCCCTGGTTTAAACTGTAACGGAAGGATTCCCATTCCAACGAGGTTCGAGCGGTGAATTCGTTCAAAGCTGGCGGCAATAACGGCGCGAACGCCCAGCAGAGACGTTCCCTTAGCCGCCCAGTCCCGGCTTGACCCGGTTCCGTATTCCGCGCCCGCCAAAACAATCAGAGGGATTCCCGCCTGCTTGTACTTGACAGCAGCATCGTAAACGGAAATCGCAGGAGCGTCTTTGCCGTCGGGCAGATATCGGCTCCAACCGCCTTCCGTACCCGGCGCGATAAAGTTGCGAATGCGGATGTTGGCAAACGTCCCGCGGGTCATGACCTTGTCTGCGCCGCGGCGGCTGCCGTAGGAGTTGAACTCTTTTGGCTCGACGCCGTGCTCTTGCAGATATTTCCCTGCAGGCGAATCCGCCTTGATGTTTCCCGCGGGGGAGATGTGGTCGGTCGTAATCGAATCGCCCAGAGCCAGCAGAACGCGCGCGCCGTTAATCGGTTTGAGCGGTTCCGGTTCAGCGGTCATTTCCGCCAGGAACGGAGGTTCCTGAATGTAGACGCTGTCCGGATTCCACGGGAACAAACTGCCTGACGGCGACTGGACGGCTTTCCATTCGTCGGAGCCTTCAAAGACGTTGGCGTACGCTTTGAGGAACATGTCCGGCTGAACGGTTTGAGCAGTCAAGGCGTCAATTTCTTCTCGCGTTGGCCAGAGGTCTATGAGATAAACCGGGTTCCCGTCTTTGTCGGTTCCCAGCGGATCTGTTACAAGATTGATGTTGACCGTTCCCGCAATCGCGTAGGCGACAACCAACGCCGGCGAAGCGAGGAAGTTCGCTTTGACCAGCGGATTGACGCGTCCTTCAAAGTTGCGGTTGGCGGACACGACGGCGGCGGCGACGAGGTTGTTGTCTGTTACCTGTTTTGCAACCGGTTCGGGCAGCGGGCCGGAGTTGCCGATACAGGTCAAGCAGCCGTACCCGACGGTCTGGAATCCCAGCGCGTTAAAGGCGTCCATCAGCCCGGCTTTTGTCAGATAATCTGTAACAGCTCGAGAGCCTGGTCCCAAGGAGGTCTTTACCCACGGCTTGGTTTTGAGTCCTTTTTCCACAGCTTTTTTCGCCAGCAACCCCGCGCCGAGCATGACGGACGGGCTGGACGTGTTGGTGCAGGACGTAATCGCTGCGATTGTAACGCACCCGTGCCCGAGCTGATTTTCGGTCGATTCGATTCTGGCTGCGTCCGCTTCGTCCAAGCCGAAACCGCGCTCTGTCACAGG
>JAZUMX010000400.1:0-4522 GCA_045603865.1 Thermoguttaceae bacterium | reverse complement strand
GACTTTAGCGGACTATCGTCCGCTGTTGCTGCCGCGACGTTTCGTTTCTCATTTGGACAAATCTTCAGCGCAGGAAATATTTGCGCGCACTCTTAGACGTTACGGATTGACGTTGATTTGAATTCCGGGCGCTCTCTGAATTTCCGACAGCCGCTTTTTGGCGGGTTCGTACCCTTTCTTAGCGGATTCTTCCAGCCAACCGAACGCCTTTTCCCGTTCTCCGTGCGTCAAGTACAGAACTGCCAGCTGATATTGATGTCTGGGATCGCCTTGTCTTGCGGCTTTTAACAGCCAGTGTTCCGCTTCGGTATAGTTCATTTCGACGCCTTCGCCGTTAGCGTAACAAACGCCCAGAGCGTACTGAGATTCCGCCATTCCTTGTTCGGCAGACTTGAGAAACCATTGGACGGCTTTAGAAAGGTCTTTTGTTCCCGCTTCTCCGCTGCTGAGCATTTCAGCAACTCGGAACTGCGCCTTATCGTCTCCCTGTTCGGCGGCTTTGAGATACCACTCGTACGCTTTTTGAGAATCCTGCTCAACACCTTTTCCCGATAAATACATATCTCCCAGCTGACGCTGCGCCTGAGCGAATCCGTCGTTTGCCATGCCGAAAGCGGCGTCAATTTCCTGCTGACGCTGTTTGCCTGTTACGTTGTCGTTCACATCGGCGGCGCGCTGGTAAAGATCAAAGGCTTTGGCGTAGTTTTTAATAACGCCGTTTCCCTGATAGTAAGCCCATGCTAACTCGCGCATGGCGTTAGGATTATTCTCTTCGACCGCTTCGTATACCTTCGCTAAATGTACCGCTTTCCAAACGGGAACGCTTTTCGGACGGCTTCCATTTTGATCAGACGAATTATCGCTCGAGTTGTTCGACGTTTCGTTAATCGGCTGAACTGATTCTATCGGAACCTGATCGTTTGAAAAGTATTTGTAATAAAGCGGCATGTATTCTTCCGACTCTAATACGTCTGCCCAGAATAGCGTTCCAAGTATAAAACCCAGCATTCCGCAAACAACGCTTAGCGTAAACTGAAGTATTCCATGCTTGCGGCTTCCCCGTTTGTAATTGATACGGGCGAGAACCATCCCAATAATAGCGAAAAAAAATGGGAAAAGAAGCAAAGACAGAATCGAGAACATATATCCCGCTACAATCATGGGGAATGAACTGTGACGATTTTTCAGCCGTACCAACAGATCAATCGCTTCCTGAACGGACTGACAGCGGTTCTCCGGCGATTTTGCCGTCATGACGTCGAGAACTTTCTGCCAGCATTGACATTCGTATTTGGAAAACAGTTTTGGAACGACGTCTTTTAGACGGGGCAGGGGAGTAAGCAGATGTGCGTTGAGTTTGCTGCGAGTTGTCGGATATTTTTCCGTTGGGAACGGAAGTTCGCCTATAATCATGTAATACAGCGTACAGCCCAAAGCGTAAATGTCAGCGCGAGCGTCTATGGATGAAGAACCGACGCACTGTTCCGGCGCCATAAAATCCGGAGTCCCGGAGATTTCTTCTTCGTTTTCCGATTGGTCGTTATGGAACCGAGCCAAGCCCAAGTCCAGAATCTTTACCGTTCCCTTTTTGTCAATCCAGAGGTTGCCCGGCTTTATGTCGCGATGAACGATATTGGCGGCATGAGCCGTTGCCAATCCCTTTGCCGCCTGAATGACAATATCAAGAGCCTTTTTCGGAGAGATTTTCCCCTCGCGCTGGATTAAATCCTGAACCGTTTCCCCTTCGAGGTATTCCATGACCAGAAACGGCATCCCGTTGATTTCCCCGGCATCGTACGCGGTAACGATATGCGGGTCAGAAAGGCGTCCGACTATTTCCATCTCGTTCTGGAACCGGTCGAGCGCTTCCGGACTGATTTTAGAACGTCGAATAAACTTGACCGCGACTTTTCGCTTGAGATATTTTTGTTCTGCAGCGAAGACGTCGCCCATTCCGCCCTCGCCAATTTTTTTGCCAAGCTGATATGAAATCAGTTCCGGGGGCAGCTTGAGTTCTCCGTTATCCGCTTCAGACGCTTTGTCGATGTAGCTGTCCAAAGATTTGAGAAAGTCGTCAGACGCCTGCTTGGAATCTATCCGCATAAACGAAAAACCGTTGGACGACAGCTCCCACTGATCGCACAGCTTTTGACAGTGAGGGCACGTTTTAACGTGTTCTTCGATTTCATCAAAACGATCTGACGTCAGGTCGCCGTTAAAGTATAATCGCAGTTCTCGTGGGTCTGGACAGGACATAATCAACTATGTAACAAAAAATGAATATAATAAGTCAACAACTGACAATTATTATATTCATTTTTTGATGGAATGCAATAACGAAACTGTAAAACTTCTGTTTTTCTAACAATTATCCTGATTTGGCTGCTTGTGATTCTTTGTCAGTAACGTAAACGGATCCAGATAATCAATCTCTGGAATTGTTACGTCATCAGTTAAGAATAATGGCTCAATCAGATTTCTTGAAGCGTTTCTTTCCCGATGAGCTTCGATACACTGCTGTTCTGAAGGCGTATTAAGTTCGCCTGTTGTCTTTTTGTTCAGCCAAACGCATCTATGACAATGCCAGGCGTCGCATTTCTCGCAGATAGGAGCGTTTTCTCGCTTTAGCAGGCGTTCATTTGGAAAAGTTCGATCGACAATAAAGTCATCAAATGATTTGATCGCTTCTGGAGTATTGGTTTTATAAAACCCCGGACACAAATATACCATTCCATCAGGTGCAATTGTAAAATGTTTTACGCCTGCATCACAATCATGCGGCTCATTGAGAATCAAACGATCTGTCAGGAATGACAATTCCAAAGGCTGACGTTCTTCACGTTCTGGCAGCCAGTCTGAGATTTTTTTCAAAACAGTTTGATAATTCTCCAGTTTTCTGTCGGAAACAGTGTCGAGATTTTTAATAATCAGAGACAAACGATTGAAATCCATTGAATTCTCGTCCAGCCATTTTGATAACATAGGCAGATTCCAGCTGAAAATCCGGAGAATTATACTGTTAAAGCGTTTTCCCTTAATCCAGTTGTCTGATTCAAAATCAAATACGGTTATGTCCGCAGTTTGATTAGAACTATTTTGAGAATTGTATGGAGCAATGACAATATAAGAATTCCATTTCAGGATTTCTTTATGTTCGTTTGACAGTCCCTCTTTACCGACAACCAGATTTAACGTCAGGTTATAGTCCAGTGCATATTCTGCAATTCTGCTCAACAATTGAGGAGACATGAGTACGCATTCCTCTTTTTGTTTAGCAGATTTTTGATTTGTAATAGTTTCGCGCTCTTCGTGATAATAACAAAACGAGGGAGCTGAAGAATCCAGAATAACAATTAAAGACTGCAACCCTTTTCGGGTACTCAATTTGACAAGACGAGAATCGTCGGCTGCAGGAGGAACAATTTTATCCAGCTTATTCCAGAGATAATTGTTCGCCCGGACTCGAGCTTTGTGCATTGCACAAATAGATGTTGCGCGTTGATAAATAGTATCAGAATCAGCTTCGTCATAATTGGAACCTTGACACCAGGCGCATCCGGAAGCCACTTCGCAATTGACGCATTCGGGCGATGATTGAACAGTTCGATTAAGAGCAAGATAAGGTCTTGTTCTATTTGTATCAAGCCCATCATTGCAATTTCCTGTTATGATTTCCGGTCTGTTATCCAACGAGAATTTCGCAAATCGAATACAGGGATGGAATTTTCCTTCGGTATCAATGGCGAGCATTCGACCAGCTCCGCACCAGTTGTTATTATCTGTTACAGGATCCATTGGAAATCCAATGGTTCTGTCAAAAAAAGTACACCGATGTTTTTCGTACAGTTTTTTCTCAATGATAACGTCAGCCAGCTGCTTTAGCTGATCTTCAAGAATTTTGTCGTCTCCGGGCTGCCATACGTCTTCAAAGACGCAGTTCATAGCGATGTCAGGAATGCCAAGATCCCAAAGATGCAAAACCGAATCTTTAATCATCGACAAATCGTCATGAGCAACTGTTGATTTTGTGATTGGACGACCAACTTGTTTAATCCATAAATCAACCTTGCTTTTGATAGCGTCGTAAGAACCCATTTGATTAGGGAAGACTCTTTGCAGATCGTGCTTTTCCTTTGTACCGTCTACTGAAATTCCAACATTGATATGTTCTTGATTTTTCTCAAAAAACGCTTGAACGTCAGGGTGATCATATAGCAAACCATTAGTGGAAAAATTGAAGACATATTTTTTAGACCACGGATGGTTCAGTTCTTCTGCGCGAGTTTTAATATAATCGCAGATTTTATCAATCAATTTGATTTCCAACAACGGTTCGCCGCCAATAAAATCCCATGTTACGGCTTTTTCACTGAAAAGATCTCTATGCGTTAGGATATAATCAATGCTCTTTTTAGCGACGTCAAATGACATCTTTTTAAATGAGTTCTTACCCCAAATGTAGCAATATTTGCACCTTAATTGGCAATCCTCGGTAACTATGAGTGTTATGGTTCGAGCTGAA
>JAZUMX010000399.1:0-3054 GCA_045603865.1 Thermoguttaceae bacterium | reverse complement strand
CGGCTCGTCCATGATCAGAACGTCCGGCTCGTGCAGCAGAGTCTGCGCCATGCCGACGCGCTGTCGATACCCGCGGGAGAGTTTCCCGATCGGCTTTCCGATAACCTCGCCCAGCTTGCACAGTTCGATTACCTTTTCCATCTGACGCTTTAAGACTTTGGCGTCCATGCCGCGGGCGCGCCCGAAAAACGTCAGTAAAGACCGCGGGGTCATGTCGTAGTACAGCGGTCCGTTTTCCGGGAGATAGCCCAAGCGCTTCGCCCCTTCAACGCGCTGGGTTGACATGTCAAAACCAGCGATTTTCGCCGTCCCGGACGACGGGGAAACGTACCCGGTCAGCATCTTCATGGTCGTGCTTTTTCCCGCTCCGTTCGGACCGAGAAAGGCGACGACTTCGCCTCGGCGTATGGAAAAACTCACGTCAGCCGCCGCCGCGAAATCTCCGTAGTATTTCGACAGCTTATCGGCTTGAATCATTAAGTCGGACATGGCTTATTTAGTTAGGAATTAGATGTAGGCGAGCCGGGGTGCGTAAGCCCCCGGTAGGCGACGATAATTCGTCGCCTATGATTAGGAGTTGAGAGGAATAATACGTATTCCTGTTCCTCATATATTTATATTATACTCATTCAAAAGATTCTTGCAAGGGCGCCGAGAGCTTAATATCTTTCTTCTCCCCCCCTCTGGAAAGTTTTTTTATTTTAGAGTATAATAGAAGAAATCGTTAGAAGAACGTTGTAAGATTTCTCAACGGAGTCATAACCATGAAAAATCGAATCGCTTTATTGCTATTGGCAATTATTGTTGTTTTGGGAACGCAAGTTTCCTTTGGACAAAGCGTCAATCGTCCTTTGACCCAACAGCGCGGAACGAAAGGATATCCGAACATTGTAATATTCTGCGCTGACGCGTTGGGCATTTCCGACCTGGGCTGTTACGGCTCGGAAATCAAGACGCCGGCTATCGATAAAATTGCCGCTCAGGGCGTTCGATTTACTCAGTTTTATAACAGTGGTTCTGCTACGTCAACGCGCGCGTCGCTGATAACAGGGCAATATCCGCACAACGCCGGGCTGGGATACAAGCTTGTCAACCTGGGCATGCCGGGCTATCGCGGAACGCTTAATGTTGACACGCCGACGCTGGCTGAGCTGCTTAAAGTTCAAGCGGGATATCAAACCATGATGGTTGGCCGCTGGGGACTTTGCATAGACCACGACAGCAAAGGAGGTCAGGCTTTTAACTGGCCCAACAATCGCGGTTTTGATTTCTTCTACGGCACGACTGCTCTGTCAGACAACCAGTTTAATCCCGCCACTCTTAAAATGGGCGACAAGCCGTTCCCCGCTCAGGGACAAAGTTATTACTATATGGACGCCGTCGCTCGCTATGCGGGAGATTTTCTTAACGAGGCGTCAAAATCGACCAAGCCGTTTTTCCTGTACGTCGGATTGCCGGGACCGTACATGCCGCTTCAGATTCCCACTTCTGAACTGAGAAGCTTAAGCGGAAATTACTCTATCGGCTGGGATCAGATTCGCCAAAACCGCTATAAACGCATGCTTGCCATGCACACCATAAGCCCAACGACCAAACTTACCCCTCGTGATAAAGACGTTCCTGAATGGGGAATCATGGGACCGTACGTCCGCTGGCAGTCGCTCCGCATGGACGTCTACGCCGCTCAGGTTCAAGCCATGGACAGAGCCGTTGGGGAGATTCTCAACGCCGTTCAGATGGCAAGCAGAGGTTCTAACACGCTGATTATTTTCACATCCTCGTCTGGAGCAAACGCGACGGAACTGCCGGAAGGATTCAAAGGCGCACAGTACATGTCTCCCAGAACGAGATCCGGTCAGCCGGTTTTGTCGGGCAACAATCCTCGCATTGCGCCGGGAACGGAGCAGACGTATCAGTCCTACGGCGTTCCCTGGGCTAACGTCAGCAACACGCCGTATCGCGGCTACGCAGACGACGCGTACGAAGGCAGCCTGGCGTCGCCGTGCATTATCTCCTATCCGGGAATGGTAACCCCCGGTCGCGTTACCCATCAGGTCGGGCATGCTATCGACATCGTTCCTACAATTTTGGATATCGTTGGCGTTTCTTATCCGGCAAGCATCAACGGATACAAAGCCCCGCCTCTGCCCGGCATGAGTCTCAAGGGCGTTTTCCAGATGAAGACCAAAGAACATCCCCCGCTGTTTTGGGAATACAAAGGCAACGTTGCCGTCCGTTCCGGAAAATGGAAGCTCGTCGCTCAGTACAATCCCGCTGGGGAAGATCAGCGAGTTTGGGAATTGTACGACATGGAAACTGACCGGGCGGAATCGAACAACCTTGTTAGCGATTACGGCTCCGTCGCTCAGGAACTCTTCCGCGACTATTCCAGCTGGGCGAAGAAAAACAACGTTCGCGGCTGGAAAGAGGTTTCAGACAGAGTCAAAGCCGTTCAAAAGCGCGCGGTGAAAAACGCTGGGAAAAGAGATTAGGTTTAATTCGGAATGCGGAATTCGGAATGCGGAATTACGCAAGCGCTGCTCAAAGTCAACTCCTTACAACTAACAACTAACCACTTACAACTAACTTCAAATGGCTAAACAAAAAAACAACTGGTACATCGGCATAGACGTTGGCGGCACCAAGATTCAGGCGTCGCTGTGCAAGGAATGCGGCGTTGTCGTCGCGTCAGCTCGAGAAGCGACTCCCCGCGAAGGAACGCCGGACGATACGATTAAAGCAATCGTCTCTGCCGTTTCCAAGGCGTTGGCGGAAGAGGACAAAAGTCTTAAAGACCTCACCGCGGTCGGCATTGCTGTGCCGGGCGTAGTTGACCCGATGGGCAACGTTGTTGGCACGCCGAACATGAACCTCGGCGGCGTCAAGCTCAAGTCGATTCTGGAAAAGAAGCTCGGCGTTCCCGTCTCAATCGGCAACGACGGCAACCTCGGCGCGCTGGGAGAATCCTGGGTCGGTTCCGGACACGGTTCCAAATCGATTATCAGCATCTGCGTCGGGACGGGAATCGGCAGCGGAATCGTTATTGACGGACAT
>JAZUMX010000398.1:0-1831 GCA_045603865.1 Thermoguttaceae bacterium | reverse complement strand
CCCCACCCCAACACTGTCGCCAGATTCCACGGCTTGCCCGGGTACAAGGCGTGCATCGACCCCCTCAATCCCGGAGACGTCGTTATTCTGACTACGCCGACGGCGTTTCGTCACATTCATTTCCGTTACGCGGTCGAACGGGGAATTCACGTCTTTCTGGAAAAGTCGTTTGCCGTAGACACGCCCGGCATCAAGCACGTTGCCAAGTCGTGGGAAATCGCTCAGGAAAAAGGGCTCAAAGTCATGACGGGTCTGAACAACCGCAAGTACTTCCGAACCGAAGACTGCGTCGATCAGATTCACAACGGAGCTATCGGCGACATCACCGGCATTTTCGTCTATCGCTGTCAGGAAGAAGTGCCGTACAATTACGATCCCAATAAATCGACGCTGCAAAACCAGCTTCTCAATTTCAACAGCTTTACGTGGGTGGCGGGCAGCCCGATTATCGACTGGATGATTCACAACATCGACATCGGCTGCTGGTCGAAGAACGACTGGCCGGTTTGGTGCCAGGGCGTCTGCGGACGTTCCGTTCGCACGATTAAAGACCAGGCTTACGACCATTCCACGGTGGAATACCACTTCAAAGACGGCGTGAGAATGGTCGTTCAGCAGCGACAGATTCCCGGCACGTGGTGGGCGTTCAAATGCGTCGTTCAGGGAACCAAAGGCATGGCTGTTTTGGGCGAAGGACACCCCAGCCCGTGCATCTATAAAGGATTTACTGAAGACCACAACGACATCGTTTGGCGTTCCGAAAAGCCTCGCAACGATTCCTATCAGGAAGAGCACAACCGTCTGTTCCGCATTATTCGGGAAGACCTGCCCAACGTCAAGGTGGACGAGGGCATCAAGTCCGCCTTTGCCGGAGTTATGGGACGCATGGCGTTGGAATCCGGTCAGGAGATTTCCTACGACAAAGCCTGGAATTCGGAATTCCAGTTCGTCAAAGACCTCGACGCCCTGGAACTGGACTCGCCGGCGCCCCTCGAACCGGACGCCGACGGGAACTACCCGCAGTTCAAACAGGGAATCACGAGGAATTTCTGAGATTAGCAATTAATGGAAGGCGGTAACGAAACGACCAACGGGAGTGGAGTTACGCAGTTCGCCAAAGGCGAACCAAAAAGCTTGAACCCGTCATTTGTTCGCCTGACGGCGAATGCGTAATTCCGTTCGCTTCGCTCACTTCATTACCGCCTTTCATCCTCTCGCAACTCGCAACTCGCAACTTAATACCATGAAACGCATATTATTATTTACCGCAATTATCCTGTTTAACGTCAGCGCGTCTGCGGATTCCGCGACGCTTGACGGCGGGCGAATGAAATTCGACTTTTCCGATTCCTCTTGGAAGTTAACCGACGGCGGGGAGGGCGAAGTTCTTCCCCATGTTGACGGCGTTGAGGGCGCTGTGTTACAGCTTACCGGAAAAGGTTCCGGAACGTCGGCGTGGATTTACTCCGATTTCCCGTTTGACCAGCTTCGTCAGGCGTCCAAAGGTGGATTAGGACTGTTCCGATTCAAAGCGCGAACGCTCGGCGCTGGCCACGGCGGCATGACAGGTCCGCGATTCTGCAACAAAGATTTTTCGTTCACGACGGAATGGAAAACCTATACAATCATTTTCCCGATTCGTCCGGACGCGAAAAACGACATCCTTCGTCTGGGTCAATGGGAAGCCAACGCGACGTTCCAGTTTGCCGAGGCGGAAATTCTCCCTGTTACGCTCAGGACGGGCGACAACGGGCTTTCAGACAACGAGACGTACAACCCTGTTACAGGCGCGTACTGTTTCGCGTCGTCGTTAAACAAAACCGGCGGTTCC
>JAZUMX010000397.1:0-5274 GCA_045603865.1 Thermoguttaceae bacterium | reverse complement strand
TGCGTCTTTGGTCTCCTGATGGGAAGTGTAAAGCGGTTCTGGAAGGGCATACCGACTGGGTTAGAGGCGCGACTGAACTTCGTTCCCACGACATTCTTTCGTGGAGTTACGATAAAACCTTGCGTCTTTGGTCTCCTGATGGGAATTGTAAAGCGGTTCTGGAAGGGCATACAGACGGAATTTGGGGAGCTATAGAACTTCGTTCTGGCGACATTCTCTCGTGGAGCGATGACAAAACCTTGCGTCTATGGTCTCAAGACAAAGAATGCAAGGTTCTTGAAGGACATACCGACAGTGTTAAGAACGCTATAGAGTTACGTTCCGGTGACATTCTCTCGTGGAGCGATGACAAAACCTTGCGGCTTTGGTCTCCCGATGGGACTAACAAAGCGATTCTGGAAGAACATACAGACGGAGTTTGGGGTGCGATAGAACTTAGTTCCAGCGATATTCTCTCGTGGAGTAGTGATGGCGCCTTATGCCTTTGGTCTCCCGATGGAACTTGTAGAGCGGTTTTGAAAGGGCATACAAGCTTGGTCTACGGCGCCACAGAACTTCGTTCAGGCGATATACTCTCGTGGAGCTATGATAAAACATTGCATATATGGTCTCTTGACGGAACTTGTAAAGCGGTTCTGAAAGGGCACACAAGCTTGGTCTATGGGGCCATAGAACTTCGTTCTGGCGACATTCTATCATGGAATGATGATCACACTTTGCGTCTTTGGTCTCCCGACGGAAAATGTAAAGCGGTTCTGGAAGGACATTCTGGCTTGGTTTGTGGCGCCATAGAACTTAGCTCTGGCGATATTCTCTCGTGGAGCTATGATAAAACATTGCATATATGGTCGCTTGACGGAAAGTGTAAAGCGGTTCTGGAAGGGCATACAGACGATCTGGAAGGGCATACAGACGGAGTTTGTGGCGCCATAGAACTTAGCTCTGGCAAATTTCTCTCGTGGAGTGATGATAAAACCTTGCGTCTTTGGTCTCCTGATGGGAAGTGTAAAGCGGTTCTGGAAGGGCATACCGACTGGGTTAGAGGCGCGACTGAACTTCGTTCCCACGACATTCTTTCGTGGAGTTACGATAAAACCATGCGTATTTGGTCTCCTGAAGGAACCTGCAAAGCGGTTCTGGAAGGGCATACCGCCGGGGTCTACGGCGCCACAGAGCTTCATTCCGGCGACATTCTCTCGTGGAGTGGTGATGACACCTTGCGTATTTGGTCTCCTGAAGGAACCTGCAAAGCGATTCTTGAAGGACATAAGAGTTATGTCTTAAAAGCGATAGAACTTCGTTCTGGCGATATTCTCTCGTGGTGTGGAATGCGAACCGGGGATAACACCTTGCGTATTTGGTCGCCTGACGGAATATGTAAAGCGGTTCTGGAAGGACATACAGACTGGGTCAGAGGCGCGACTGAACTTAGTTCTGATGATATTCTCTCATGGAGTGAGGATAAAACCTTGCGTATCTGGTCTCCAGATGGTATATGTATAGCAGTTCTGGAAGGACATACAAACTGGGTTCTCGGCGCCATAGAACTTCATTCTGGCAACATTCTCTCATGGAGTAAGGATAAAACCTTTCGTATCTGGTCTCCAGATGGTATATGTAAAGCGATTCTGGAAGGGCATACATTGTTCGTCGAAGGCTCCGTAGAATTTGGTTCTGGCGATATTCTCTCGAAGTCTGAATTTATGAGTAATGATAATATCTTGCGTCTTTGGTCTCCAGACGGAATTAGTATAAGGGGAATCGAATCCGATAATTCACAGTACGATTCATTTTTTGCATTATTTTATCCAGAACGAATCCATGAACAATTCTTTTCAAAAATAACACGTTTGGGTATTGAATTTCAGCGCGATTTTAAGTCAATTGCCCGATGGAATGGCGTCAAATGTAATTCCCGTTTTGTTGGCGCTGGACGTATTTGCGTTTGGCATGGAAGACACATCGAATTCCTTCAGCTCAACTATGGGAATCATTTGAGCGTATCGTTTGATCAGGCTCATCAGTTCCTTGCTGGCGAAATCGACGAATCCAAACTGGTTACGTTCGTTCCGGAACCGAAAGAAGCTGCCGTTCAACCCAAACGCGGGTTCTTTAGCTGGCTGTTTGGACTGTTCGGTTGGAAGTAAGTTTCTGCTGTTTGAAGAAAAATGCGATCCGCTTTGTCTATTTTATTCATGTACGACTTTTACGGATCGCGTTTGCTCTCCAGAGACGTTTTCTAATTCACATGCTTATTTCCTGACATTTTCCTTGACAAAAAATCTCGTTTTGAGTATAATAAATGACAGAAATGTCAAACGGTTTGAAATTGTCAGCTGCGATAATTTTTCAAGTTGACGTCCGCCTTGTCGGAGCCGCCAACGCGAAATAATAATCGTTTTACGTTCATACGTTTACCGTTAGTTCCTTACCCCAGACTCCTATAAGTAAAGTTTATCGTGAAAGGTTTCCTCAAACGCATTTATCGACTTTTGTTCGGCAAGATTTACGCCGACATGGAATCCCGATTGCAGTATCTGGAAGACAAAGTTTTGATCTTGCAGTCCGGGCTGTGGGACGAGGAGTATTATATTCGTCAGTCCGGCTGGGGGCGGCGAGGGGACGACACGCCGTTGGATCATTACATGCGGGAAGGCTGGAAGCTGGGATTCAATCCGTCTGAACGCTTTGACGGCGTCGCCTATATGAAACGGCGTCCAGACTTGCCGACCAATCCGTTGTGGCATTATTTGCGATACGGCCGCTATCCGCTGGCAAACGTTTATAAACCATCTGAAAAGACGATTGCCGACTACCGCGAGGCGCAAAGCAAACGTCAGGCGAAAAAAGTCGTCTATACGTGCATTACCAACCGATATGACGACCTGTCGGAGATCGCGTGTTTTCATTACACCGATTTCGATTGGGATTACGTCTGCTATACGGACGACGAGGAGCTTATCGCTCAGCAGCGCTTTGGAATCTGGGATATTCGCCCGCTGGTTTTTACGGATTTGGACGTCATTCGCAACGCGCGGCGGCATAAGATTCTGGCGCATTGCTTTTTCCCGGAGTATGAAGAGAGCATTTATCTGGACGCAAACGTCAACATTTTAACGCCGTGGCTGTTCGAGGAAATTCAGCGGAGAAAGACGGATTTTCTTATTCCTGCCCATTTCGCGCTGGACTGTCTGTATAAAGAGTACGAGCATGTATTGCAGTTCGGAATCATTGATCCCGTCTTGGGAGAGGAACAGATAGAAAAATACCGTCACGAAGGCTTTCCCGCCAACTACGGCTTGAACGAAACGAATATTCTCTATCGCCGCCATAACGACCCGGCTATCGTTGAGCTTATGGACGACTGGGCAAAGGAAATCATTCATTTCACCCAGCGGGATCAGCTGAGTTTGTCGTACGTCATGTGGAAACATAACAGAAAAATCGCAGACTATTCCCTTCCCAACGCCCGGACTGACGAAAAGAATTTCTGCGTATTTTCGCATGCGAAGAAGTAACAAAAAAACAGAGGTTTATCCGCTTTAGGTCCGAAAATGGTAAAATCGACCATTTCCATCGCGATGTGCACCTATAATGGCGCACGTTTTTTGCAGGAGCAGCTCGACAGCTTTTCAGCTCAGACGCATTTGCCTGATGAAGTTGTTGTGTGCGATGACGGTTCCACAGATGAGACGATGGAGATTCTTGAGCGGTGGGCTTCCAATGTCCCTTTTGAGGCGCGTATAGTAAGAAACGAAAAAAATCTGGGTTTTGCCAAAAACTTCGAGAAAGCCGTCAGCCTTTGTACCAAAGACGTGGTTTTCCTTTCGGATCAGGACGATATTTGGCTCCCTGAGAAACTGGCTCGCATGACGGAAATCCTGGAAAACTCCTCCGAAACCGCCGCAGTCTTTTGTGAAGCCCAGCTCGTCGATTCGCGAAATGAAGCCTTGCCGTGGAAGCGGTCCGACATGCTGCTGGAATATATGAATTGTTTTTTGCCCTATTTTTTGACATTGCCGGAGTATAAAATTCCTCTTTTGTCAGGATGTTGTAGTGTATTCCGTCGTGAGATTCTGGAAAAAATTCCGACCATTCCGGAGGATTGGGGGCATGATGCCTGGTTCTTTTTCTTCGCGCAATTATGCGGAAAAATGATTTTCATTCCGGATTCTCTGGTTCGGTGCAGAGTTCATGAATCTAATACATCGCACGCTACAATTACGGAAGAATCCTTTTCGGCGTCACGCAAGCGCTGCAGCGAGTTTTATCAGGAAGCCCCCGGCGCTTTTTACTTCCTGGAACCGAAACTGCGACAGTTCCTCAGTGAATTGGAAAAATTTCAGCCGTCGAAATCCAGGGAACGCCTCGAGAAACGTTTGCTCTCCAGTTTTCGCCATTTCGCAAATCGGGAGAGAGTTCAGCGTTCCACGCTTAAATTTCTTCCACTGTGGTTTTGGGAAATCATCGTCGGTGGATATTCCGCATGGCCTGAAAGCTGGAAGTCCGTGTGGTTTGATTTTCAAAAGGGTTTGAGCGCCGCCAAAAGGAAGTAATTACCGTTATGAATACGTATCAGGTTACCATCGTCGTTTGTACCCGGAATCGCCCTGAGGAACTGCGGAAGTGTCTGAAAAGTCTAATTGCTCAGAAGACCGATTTCCCCTTTGAGATTCTGTGCGTAGAAAATGACTCGGAGCCGAAAATGGGCGAAATCATCGCCGAGCTTCAGGATGAGGCAAAGATGACGGGGGTTTTGCTTCGTTACATGACCCAGCCCGTTCAGAATATCGGAATGACGCGGAACTGCGGGATCGAAAACTCTCAGTCGCCGTTCGTTGCGTTTATCGACGATGACGAATACGCAGCGGAGGATTGGCTTGAGCAGTTGGTAAACGTCCAGAAACAGACTGATGGGGACGTCGTAACCGGCATGGTCTTTTATGAGTTTCCGGAGGATTTTCCGGAGTCGGTGCGCCGTTCTTCGGTTTACGATTTATACACGCAAAAAAACGAGCCGGAAATTCATCCCCAGGGCGGCGCTGACGCAAACGCGACGCTTTACCGGCGGGACGTTCTGGAAATGCGCAGTCCGGCTTTTAATCCCGAGTACGGCAGAACCGGCGGCGGAGATTACGAATTTGCGCTCTTCCTGCTGTGTCACGGAAAAACCATTTTCAAAACGACCCTTGCGAAAGTTTACGAGATGCAGCCGATGAAGCGCGCCCGCTGGGGTTGGCATTTGGAACGTCAGTTTCGGGAACCGTCCAATAC
>JAZUMX010000396.1:0-1934 GCA_045603865.1 Thermoguttaceae bacterium | reverse complement strand
GGCGGCGCCTAGGGGCGCCGCACTCCCCGAAATTGTCACGCTTGCGTAATTGCTAATTGCAAATTGCTAATTGCTAATTACTATTTCCCCTCAACCATTTCCGCCAAGCCGAGGTCGATGAACTGGCCGCCGCTGGTCTGTTTGACGTGAACGGCAATGATGTTCTGTCCCTTCTTAAGAGCCTTGCACGCTTCAGGCGAAACGTCCTGAACGGTATAGGCGGTAACGTATCCGGTCAGGCTGAACGCTTTGACGCCGTTGATGTAGACGTCGCAGTCTTCGTCATGGAAGAGCGTCGCGGCGAGGAACCCTTCCAGATTCCCGTCGAATTCAAACGCCTTGCGAAGCCAGATGTCGGACGTTTCCCATTTCGTTGTCGGAACGTTGTACTGGTCTTGTCTGCCGAATCCCGCAACGCCTTCTTCCCATTTGGAATCGTCAAACGCGGGCTGAGTCCAGTCGTCTGAGGGCTGTTCGGTGGTGAACTTCCAGGTCGGCTTACCCTTGCGGGCGTCGTCGAACAGAACTCGCTTGACAACCGGGGCAGGGTGGAAGAGAATCGAGTTCGCTTTGGCGACGTTTTCCTCGCCCATCTTGTTGACCTCGCGGTCGTAGGTCATCAGACCGTTGGATTCCGTTTCGACGTCGGTCGTCTGCGTATAAACGCCGGCGGAAAGACCTTCGTCAATCAGCGTGCGAAGCCGCTTCATCAATCCGGTGTAACGTTCCAGCAACGCGGCGCTGTCGCCCATGTTGACGTAGCCCCAGTTGCCGTCGGTTTTCCAGAAGTGTCCTTGCAGCGGAAGCCCCAAGCCGCCGAATTCGCCCAGCACGATAGCAAACTCGTCGCTGTTGGCGGGACGGTTCGGACCGGGATAAGAGTGCATGTCGTGAACGTCGCCGCAGTTCTTAAACGTCCAGCCGCTGGCGCAGTTGACGACGCGGGTCGGGTCGAAGTCCTTCGTGTACGCGACAACCTTTTCCGTGTCGAACTGACCCCAGCCTTCGTTGAACGGAACCCACATAATCACAGACGGCGAGTTCTGCAGCTCGGTCATGATGTCCGTCCATTCGTTGTAGTAGTTCTGAGCGGCTTCGGGGGCTTCAGGACGTCCAACGGCGTTGCTGCCGGAGGGCATGTCCTGCCAGACGAGCAAGCCGAGCTTGTCACAGTGATAGTAGAATCGGCGGGATTCGACCTTGACGTGTTTGCGGAGCATGTTGAAGCCCATCTTTTGCGTCGCGATCAGGTCGTATTTCAGAGCTTCGTCCGTCGGAGCCGTGTACAGTCCGTCCGGCCACCAGCCCTGATCCAACGGACCGTACTGGAAGATAAACTTGCCGTTAACCAGCAGACGCAGATAGTCGTCCTTGTCTTTGCCGATAGTCGACGTTCTCAAGCCGATGTAGCTGTCGACCTTGTCGATTTGCTCGGCGTTGATCGCCAGCTTATAAACGACTTTGTACAGATACGGCGAGCCGGGCGCCCAGAATTTGGGGTCTTCGATCTTGCCGGTAAAGGTGAACTTGCCGTCAACGATTCGGGTCCATTCAGCAAAGACGACTTTGCCTTCCGCGTCGTAAATGGCGACTTCCGCCGCGGTGTTTTCGATGGTCGTGTCAGCCACGAACGCGGTTCCCTGAATAACAAACGAGCCGTCCAGAGCGGGCGTCAGCTTGCCGTCTTTGAGCGTCGCCGCGTATCCAGCCGCAGAAAGAATCTGTCCCTGCGGAGCTACCGGTTCCATCCAGACGGATCCCCACAAACCTGTAACAGCGGTGTACATGATTCCGCCGGGGCGGCGAACCTGCTTTCCATGCGGCTGCCAGTTGGCGTCAGTCGGGTCGTAAACGACAACGCGCAGTTCCTGCTCGCCTTCTACCAGAACGTCGGGTATAAGTCGGATCGTAGCCATGTCGTTCTGTGAGCCAAG
>JAZUMX010000395.1:0-2932 GCA_045603865.1 Thermoguttaceae bacterium | reverse complement strand
AAAGCAGGCGTGAAATGCGTCAGCGTCGATTCCAATCCGACGTCCGAGCAGTTCGCCCGACTGATTTATACTCAGGCTCAGAAGATGGGCTTGCCTGTCAAGAGCGTTGACTTTTGGGAGACGTCCAAGTGCATGGCGCGGTACTGCCCAAATAAAAAAAGAAGCCGCTAGCTGTTAGCCGCTAGTCATTAGCTTGCGCGTTTGTGGTTCTCAGTTTTTAACGGTTAACGTTAGAAATTGAATAAATAAGCTGGAAACTAGAGGCTGGAAGCTAGTAGCTAATAGTAAAAAAGCGCAGTCCGATGAGAACTGCTTATCGGTCTGCTTCCCCCGCGGGAACGAGGCTTTATTTTAAATGAGGGGATTGGGTATCTCCCTGAAAAAGTTTTATTAGATTTAAATCGACTTTAAATTTAATTTACTTTTGTCCGTTCCCGGGTTTTTATTGAATTTTTTTGACTGATTTGCGTTTTAATCGTAAAGTTTAACGGTTAGAAGGAATAATCCAAATGGCATTGATAAAGTTTTTCGCCTCCGTGATGAAATCGCCTCTGCTGTGGGGGTGTACAACATGTGCAATTTTTTATACGCTGCTTCACAAAGGCGTGATAAGCAACGAGCTGATAGTTCGCTATTTCGCCGGGCACCCGGTTGAGTACTTTGAAGCGATTCTGTTTTTCGTGGGGCTGTCCGCGTTGATAATCAAGGGCTTTGACGTCATGCGTCAGCGCGGGTTCACGTCGAAAGGTCTTTTTGGCGCGGTAAGCAAACCGGTTCCGCCCCTGGCGGCAACGCCGATGCTCAATCAGCTTGACACCCTGTCCTCGTCCAAACAGAATTCGTACCTGATTGGTCGGTTCCGTTCCGCGTTAAGCTACGTCAGCCGCAACGGCTCTGCCGAGGGTTTGGAAGACGAGCTGAAATACTTGTCGGACATGGACTCTGCCGCAATGCACCAGAGTTACGCGCTTTCCCGGATTATCGTTTGGGCGATTCCGATTTTGGGATTCCTCGGCACCGTTATCGGGATTACCGTCGCCATGGGCGAGTTGGGTGTGAGCGTTGAAGGCGGCGATTCCTTGAAAAATATGCTTGCCGGGTTGAGCGTCGCGTTCGATACGACCGCGCTGGCGTTAGCGCTGTCGATGGTTTTGATGTTTACTCAGTACGTTGTCGAAGGGCGGGAAAACGACTTGATTTCCACCGTCGATAAAATCGCCAGCCGCGAGTTGGCAGGCCGCTTTGAGGTCATTCCCAACACGCCGGACGGAGAGCTGACGTCGCTGCGCCGCATGTTGGAAAGCATGGTCGAGTCCGTCAAAGAGATGATAGCTCACCAGTCGGCGATTTGGCAGGAGGCGTTGAGCGTCGCGGACTCTCAATGGCAAAACCGGCTCGAACAGACCGGCGACGCCCTGCGGAGAAACTTGGCGGCGGCTCTCAACGACGTCCTTGCCGAGTCCATTTCCCGCTCCGTTGACCAGACGATGTCCCAGCAAAATCAGGCGTTCCTGTCCGGCTTGGCGCAGATTCAGGATCAGACGGCGGACAAGATGAAACAGTCTGCTGAAGGGTTTACCGATTCCGTTTCCGCTCTGGCGTCCGCGCAAAAAGAGATCGCGCTCCAGACGGCGCAGTTGTCACAAATGAACGCTGTTACAGAAAATATTACGGAACTTCAACAGACGATGAGCCAGAACTTGAACGTCCTGGCTGGCGCTCGCAGCTTTGAAAACGCTGCGGTCAATTTGGCTGCCGCCGTAGAAATGCTGGCGTCCAGAATGAATCAGCCAAACGTTCGAATCAAAGACGCCGCGTAACAATTAGCAATTATCAATTAGCAATTAGCAATTATTGAGTTGCGCTTGCGTCAATTGCTCATTGCTAATTGCCAATTGCTAATTCAACTAGAACTCCCTCCGCCTTCCTCAAAACGCCTTAGATGTCCTACACTTCTTCCCGCCGAAACTCGTCAGCCAAAGGAAACCCGGTATCGCTGTTTCCTTTTTTGGCGGTCTTGCTGTGTACGATGGGATCGCTGCTGGGCGTTTTGCTTATCATGGCGGACTTGGCAAAGCACGAACGTCAGGAGGCGTTACACGAACAGCAGGAACTCGCCAAACAGGAAGAGGAAAACGTCGTTACAGAGGACGAAGAAAAGCCGGACTACGAGCAGCTTCTGGCGCAAATCGAGGAAAAGAAAAATCGGATTCGGGAGATTCAGGAACGGCTCAATTCCCGGCTGACGGCGTCGCGCCTGGCGTTAAGCGGGATTGAAACCGAGTTGGGCGATTTGCGAACGCAGGTCGAACTGCTCCGCAACGACGCTCAAAAGCTCGGCGGTCAGCTGGAAGCTCTCGATACGGAATTTCTCAAAGAACAGCTTGCTGCAATGGAGTCGGATCTCGCCGATAAGAAGAAGGAACTGGAAGGGCTTCGAGAGAAAAACCGTGACACCAAGCCCGGTCTGGCGGTCATTCCGCATAAAGGTCAGTACAATACAAACCGGTACCCGATTTACGTCGTCTGCACGTCGCAGGGCGTTCTTCTTCAGCCGGAGGGAATCTATCTCACTGCCAGCGACTTCGCCTGTAATTTGTCGCTGGGATCTCCGCTGGAAGCCGCCATGCGCGCCAAGCGGGAATATCTGCTCAAGCAACACGCCTTTGACCCGGTTCAGGACGGGGAGCCGTACCCGCTGATTCTGGTTCGTCCGGACGGGATCGAATACTACTATGCAGCGCGAATGGCGATTTCCGCTTTCGGAGACGATTTCGGATACAAGCTCATCGGCGAAAAACAGGCGGACGAACTGGTCTATCCGTCGGAAGATTCCGAGATGACAGCCGCCATTCAGGAAGCGGTCGACAGAGCGCGAATCAACATGCGGGAAATGGCGAAGATGGCTCCTGCGATGGAAGGGTCAGCTAAC
>JAZUMX010000394.1:0-3944 GCA_045603865.1 Thermoguttaceae bacterium | reverse complement strand
AGTCGACGGTTATAGAAATGTTGTCTCTTCGAGACGCGATCCTATATTCATCTTTTCTATTTTTGCAACCCATAATTTATCGCACCTCATTCTCACCAAAAGCAGCCTCGTCCCCTTGCAATTCTCCGCATTAATCGCTATAATCAAAGTATACATTCAATAGCTTGCAGCGCAAACGATTGTTATTACGAGGATTTTTCCCCATAGATTTTGTTAGAGAGCCATTTTATTTCTTTCACGAGGAAGTAGCGGTACAAATGTGTGGTAAACTATACAGGAGAATATAGATATCATGAAAACCGATTTTTTATATGCTATGTTTTATTCAGCATTTTTGGGATTTACGGTTTTACAGTCCCTGAGTGTTGCCTCAACTTTTGACGATAATGAAATAGTGATTCGCAAGGTTGAATCAGCAAAAACATTATTGGAAAACTTAAAAGGTTATAAAGGGCTCAGCGTTGAGCGTTTACAGAAAGAATTTGGAAAACCAGATGAGATAAAAATCTGTTCGGTTTCTTTCCCAACAGGGAATCCAACACCGGATAAAATGTTTGACTTTTATCGTCAGACGCCAGCGCGCATTCTTGTATATGGTAAAATTGGCGTTTTTGTCAGCATTAAAAATGATATTGTGGATGTTCGCAGTGGTTCATTCAAGACTTTTATTCCAGAAAATTTTACTCGAAAGAAACTGAAAGAATTAATTGGAACAAATGAATCAAGTTTGTACAAGAGATTCGGACCTCCTCAGAACGTTGAAGAATGGTTTCCCTTTGCCGCTATAAAAAAGTTATCGGATACTCAACAAATTGAACAAAAACCCAATCGCGTTCTCGTTTACGACAAAGTGTGTATTTGGGTCAACATCTACAATAAAATTATAGACGCTTCAATTAGTACATCAGAACCAACCTGTGAAAATTTGAACAAATTCATAGGTAAAACCAAGATGGAAATTTATAAATCCTTTGGCTCGCCTGATCAATTATGGGATAACGACTACGGTTTGCCAGATAACGACGAAGATGAAGCTGTTTTTAATGCGTCAGAAACGGCTCAAACCCTGGTCTATAGCGGCATTTGCTTTGACATTAGTATAGATGGAAAAGGCATAAGAGTATATAAAGAAGATGAACAGACGGATTCTTTTGATGACTCGGACAGCCTTTGGGATTAACAGTTTATCAGTGTAATATTCCAGCTTTGGACATACATAGCCAGGAAAAGAATCGCGAACGTTTGCAGACGCATTAGGCAGAACAATCTGTACGGTTGCCAACTACGTAACCGGAGTTCCGTCTGCCGCAGCGCCAGACTGCGACGTTACCGTAAAATACTCGTACCATTCCTCCGGTCAAGTAGAAACGATGACCGTTGTTAATCCAATTACAGGCAATCAGGTTACGCGATATTTATACGGAACTCAACAGACGTCCATTTCGCCGATTATTTATCGCAACGACCTTTTAACAGCAGAAATCTATCCAGATTCTGTTGAAAATCCCGCTGACGGCATTGCAGATCGAGTAGAATATCAGTATAATAGATTAGGCGAACGAGTTTGGATAACGCCGCCGTTGGAGACGGCTCTATTGTCAATGAAGTCCGATACGAGTACAATCAATATGGCATATTGGGAAAAGAATAATGATAGACCGCAAAGAATTGACTCGAACTCTCCTTGCCGCCGGCGCGACTGACGTTGTCATGGTTGGCGGGTGCGTTCGAGATATGCTCCTGGGAATCGAGTCGAAAGACGTCGATATGGAAGTCTATGGTCTGTCGTACGCTCAAATGGCAAAGGCGCTCGAAGGACGGTTCCCCATAAATCAGGTGGGACAGTCCTTTAGCGTTTTAAAAGTCGGGAATGAAATCGACCTCGCTCTGCCGCGGCGGGACTCTAAAATCGGCGACGGGCACAAGGGGTTTGAAGTTCAGCCGGATTCTTCCATGACGTTTGCCGAGGCGGCGTCGCGGCGCGACCTGACGATCAACGCTATCGGCATGCGGGCGGACGGGACTTTGGTTGACCCGTACGACGGCGCTGGCGACTTGAAACGCGGCATTCTCCGCGCCCCGTCAGACGCCTTTTGCGAAGACCCGCTGCGAGTTCTGCGCGCCATGCAGTTTGCCGCCCGGTTCGGGTTTACGATGGAAGCGCATACGGTCGAGCTGTGCAAACGCGTCCTGCCGGAATTCAAAACGCTGTCTGCGGAACGCATTTACGGAGAATGGCTCAAATGGGCGACCAAAGGCAAGCGCCCGGAAATGGGGCTTGACCTGTTGGTTCAAACGGACTGGATTACCTGCTTCCCGGAACTCAACGCTCTGCGAGGCGTTAAACAGCATCCGGTCTTTCATCCCGAAGGCGACGCGTTCGAGCATACCCGGCTTGTTTGCCAGCAAGCCGCTAAAATCGCCCAGCAGGACGACCTCAGCCACGACGACCGGGCTATTCTCCTGTTTGCGGCGTTATGTCACGATTTCGGCAAGCCGATTGTTCATTCTCAGCGGGACTGTCCCCACGGGATCGCTCACGGACACGCCGAGGCGGGCGAACCGGCGATTAAAGATTTTTTGATGAACATGAAACCGCCGCTGTGGCTGGTCGATAACGTCGTTCCGATTTGCAAAACGCACATGTACGCGCTCAGAGCGACTCCGCCGAGTAACCCGTCAGACGCTAACGTTCGCCGGCTGTCGGAATACGTCATGCCGTCCAATATTATCATGTGGAGCCGACTGGTCAAGGCAGACATTTATGGTCGAGCCGTCAGCGACTGTTCCAAGCTGATTCACGACATCGACATCTGGGTCAACCGCGCTAAAGCCCTCAACGTAGAACTCCGTCAGCCGGACCCGATCTTGCAGGGGCGCGACCTGATCGAGTTGGGAATCGAACCGGGACCGCAGATGGGAAAAATCCTCAAAGCGGCATGGAACGCCCAACTCGACGGCGAGTTTTTGGATCACGCCGGCGCGGTGGCGTGGTACAAGAAGTATGCAACACAGAAATAGGCAAGTCGGGGTAATTAGTGGTTAGTGGTAAGTGGTTAGTGGTTAGTAATAAAAGTTTGAACAACGCTTGCGTCCTTACCACTTACCACTCAAAACTTACCACTCAAACTATCCACTTTAATCTGGCATGAAGATTCATGTTACAATCCTGCCGACGCATAAAACGGTCAACGTTCCTGCGGGGACGCTGGTTTCGGACGCATTGCGTCTGGCGGGGATTGCGCTGGATATGCCCTGCGGCGGTCAGGGAACGTGCGGGAAATGCCGGGTGAAGCTCAACGGGGCTTGCGTCCTGGCGTGTCAGACGAAGCTGCAATCCGATTCAGTTGTCGAGGTTTCCTGTCAGTCGCAATCGGATTTTGCCCTGCAGACGAAGGCGTGTTCTTCCGGCTGTTTGGGGGTCGCTGTCGATATCGGCACGACGACCGTCGAAACGCGTCTGATTGAAATTGAGTCCGGCGCCGTTCTGGCGACGCTGTCGGAACTCAACGCTCAGCAGTCTTTCGGCGCGGACGTCATTTCCAGAATTCATTTTGAACAGACGCACAGCAAAACCGGTCGGGAAGAACTGACCGCCGCGATTGTCCGTCAGGTTCAAAATCTCATCGACCAGTACTGCGGGCGGCTGTCGATTCGCCCGGAACGAATCAAACGCGTTTCCGTTACCGGCAACACCGCCATGCTGACCTGGTTTGTCGGGCAGTCCGGGCTGTCGTTGGGGTCGGTTCCGTTCGCGCCGTCCATTCCTCTGACCGGACAAATCCTCCCAGCCGCCAGCGTCGGTTTGAATCTGCCTGACGCTCAGGTTGTCGTACCGCCTGTGATAGCCGGCTTTTTAGGCGGCGATATTTTGGGCGTCGTTGACCGCTGCGTTCATCTGGAAGATTGTAACACAACCCGGTCGCTGCGCAAATGGCTGGCGC
>JAZUMX010000393.1:0-2054 GCA_045603865.1 Thermoguttaceae bacterium | reverse complement strand
CTTTAAGCGTTGTCTCCGATTTCTTCAAATCGTTCGGTTTGTATGCGCCCAGATTGACTCCTCGAGATTTGAGCAGGCAAAACGCGGCTACGCGAACGCCAAGGGTTTCGTCCCGCAAGTCGGCGATTAAATCGCTCATGTCTTTGTCGGAAAGGTCGCTGTGGTATCTCCAAAGAATGTCGTAAATGCGGTCGCCGTTGTCGTCATAACGCTTTCTCAGCTCGTCAAGCGCGCTTTGGGCGTTGGCTTGACTCTTGAAAATCGCGCTCTGAAGAACGATAAATTCGTCCATCCAGACGGCGTAACGGTCTTCCTTGTTAAAATCTTCAACCAGAGTGGAATACTGCCCAATCATCGACAGGGAAATTAAAACCGTCTGACGCAATTCTTTGCTGGTCGTTTTGCTGTCGACAATTTCCGACAGCGTAACGCCGATCGGTTTGTCGCCGGATAAACGTTTTTCCAGGTCTGTAGACGGCGGCGTTTCCGTTTTAATCCAGTCCGCTTCCATGCCTTGAGGATTGAGCGCGCCCGATTGGCAATCAATAAACGTCGGCGAAACGACAGGGCTTTGAGCGCCTTTAAATATTAAATTCGCCTTGCCAAGCGATAACGAAATCGTACCGTAAAATCGGGCGGGCGCGGAAGCCGGGTTGTCTTCCGGCTTGAGTACGTCGGCTTCAAAAGCGACTTTGACCGACGGTTGATTGATTTCCAGTTCTGTTGGCAGCGTCGCGCATTTGACAACGATTTTTTGCGAAAAATCCTTGCTGGCAACCAGGATCATTCGCCCGTACTCTAACGTGAGATGAATTTCTTCCGGCGTTGATTTCGGCGAGATTGAAACTCTGGCTGGACCAACCAAACGCAGACGAGCGCTGGCGCCCAAAGAGACGTCAGGACGATAATCCGGAAACGCCAAAAGCGCGTCGCCAGAACGAACGGCTGCGTTTTCTGACAAGCGCTGCCACGTTTCTCCAGCTCCTTTCGCTTTGTACGCCAACAACTGCGGTTCAACGCCCTTGCGTTTTACGAACTTTCCAACTTCAACCATCTCTTGAGGCGCGTCTTGAAAAAGTTCCAGCGAGCCGTCGTTTGCAGCGTCCTCCGGGGCGTCTGCATTTTGCTCGTTTGCGGCGTCTTGAGGCGCGTTGTCTTCTTCAGCCGTGAGGTTGTCTTCCGGTTCGGAATCGAGAGGAGCGACGTTGTCAGAATCGGGCGATTGGTCAGTTTCATTTTCATCAACGGTTTCGTCCAATTCTGAAAGCGAATCCTCGTTGTTTGCATCCGACGGATTGTCTTCCGTTATTGGAGAGGACGGTTCGTCCGGTTCCAAAGGCGGAAGATCGGCTAAGGGATTGTCGTTATTCGATTCTGAATCAGACGGAAGAGTATTGTCTTCTTCGGCGTTTGAGGGCTCGTTTTGCGCGTTTGAATTCTGCGCCGGTTCCGTTTGGGGCTTGGCGTCTTCCTGCTTTGCGCTTTGAGCCTTGTCGGCGGAATTATCGGCGTGTGTTTCTTCCGAAACCGCAGTATTGTCGTTATTGGCGACTTCCGTTTTTCCTTTGTTTTTAGGACCAAGGAACAAAACGACGAACAGAATAATCAGCGCCGCCATCGCGCCGAGACTTAAAATCCAGGTCAGAGCGTTGTTTCGAGGCTTTTCCTGAGTCTCCATTTCTGGAGTTATCATTTGCGCGTACTGCTCCAACGCCGCTTGCGGATTGGCGCTGTTGGGCTGATTGTCAGCCGGAGGCGCAATTGGAGGAACCGGAATTGACGGGGTGGACGGAGTTGAATATTGAGACGCTGGAGGCGTAACGGATTCCTGCGGCGGTACGGGAATTGGCTCGTTTTTCTCTATCGGAGCAGACGCCTTTTTACGGTCAAGATTCAGCTTTAAGCTCTGTCCGCCGCCCAAAATCCCGGAAGCGCCGCTGAGAATTCCTGACAGGCTTGCCATGAATCCGGACGCAGCGGGAGCAGGCGCGTCAAGTCCGCCGTCCAGGTCTACGGATTCTTCTTGTGCAACCCGTTCCGGCGCGGTATAAATT
>JAZUMX010000392.1:0-5300 GCA_045603865.1 Thermoguttaceae bacterium | reverse complement strand
GTCGTTGGGCTGAAGAACGCGAAGCCGATCGCGAACCGTCAGACCGGGCGTTACAACCAAAAAGCCCTTGGTAAACAGATTAGAATTGGAGTGTCGAATGGCGTTTATCGTCTGCCAGGCAATTATCATCGCCATTACCGTCGTCTTGCCCGCCCCGGTCGCCATCTTCAACGCAAAACGCAGCAGCCCCGGGTTGGCGTATTCGCTGGACTGGTTGATGATGTCCAGAATGCGTTTGCCTGCTGCAGTATTCGGCGCGACTTCCGTCAGCCAGATTAACGTTTCAACGGCTTCCACCTGACAGAAAAAAGGTCGGATGTCAGAAAATTTATGAGATCGCCAATAGCTTAACAGCCGCGCCGTTTCCGGCGTTACCTTCCACGAGTCCTGCGGCGCCGCCCGCCATCTGCCTACATGAGTTCGAATCGTGTTAATCATGAGGCTGACGTTGTATTTCTCGCGGTCGCCCTGATATGTTACATCCCCCATATCCAGCAGCTGCTGAGCGTCGCTTCCGCTCTGATTTTTGGGGCGGGGAATCGGCGATAAATACGACGACGGTCGACGGGATTCGTTTATTTTTTGAGTCGGCTGACCGTCGGGAGACATGTCCCAATGTCGAGTTGGTTCAGAATACGGACTATTTAAAATCGGCTGATCAAAAAAATCGGGCATGTTTGCGGATTGGTTAGGCGAATCGGAAGACGTTCAAATTTGAGGTTGTATAAAAAAAGAAAGAGTCATGAGCGTAGTTTTCAGATTTATCTGTCCACGTGGGGGGATAAAAACTATTTAATAATCATAGCCCCCAAATTTATCTGAGGGCTACGAAAAGGATTCATGACTCTTTCTTTTCATACAAGAGATATTCGCGCGCGTTCTGCGTTTCTCACTCCGTGGGTGAAACCCTTGGCTATTAATATTGAACCGCTAAAGCGGTTCTATCGGAACGCTATCGCGTCTGATATTATTTGCCGTCAAAGACGAGCTGGAGTTCTTCGCACAGCTTCTTGCGGTCGCCGCCCTGTTCGATGGAAACGAATCCGCTGTATCCGACGTCTTCCAACGCCTGGCGAACCACCGGCCAGTTAATCGACGCGTCGCGGAACGAGCACCAAGTACCGCCATGTCCGTCAGGATTGAGCTTGAAGCCCTTGATGTGCAGCTTGACAATCGTCGAGCCGAGCGCTTTGACCCATTCTTCCGTCGGGGCGTAACGAACGTGATTGCCCATGTCGTAGTACGAACGGAACCATTTGTTGTCAACCGTCTTGACGAAGTTGGCGAAGACGTCCGGCATGCACCAGAGGTTGTTCCATACGTTTTCAAAGCCGATGATAACGTTGTTCTTTTCCGCAACGGGAATCAACGTTTCCAGAGCGCGGCGGGTCTGCTCCATGGCGTGGTTCTGCGATTTGATGTAGTCCGCATACGGAGCGTTGTCACCCTCGGCAACCTTGGTAACGACGTTTGTCTTTTCGTCAAATTCGTACTTGAATTCCCACGGTTTGGGCATCATTCCGCCAACTCGAGCCGGAACCCACAGCAGCGTATCGGCGCCGTAAGCCGCTGCAATTTCCAGACACTTGGCGACGTCGGCAACCTGCTTTTTGAAATCGTCTTCGTCGGTCGTCTGGAGGTTCGACCAGCCGTAAATCGTCGAGTGGATTCTGAAATCAATGGACTCCGCAAACTTGCGCTGCTTTTCAGCGGCTTCGATCGTGCTCTTGTCAGAATAGACCCAGGTTTCAACGCCGTCGTAACCCATCTTTTTGAGTTCTTCCATATAAGCGAAGTTGCTCGGATCGGCGATGTCGGCTTTTTTCAAAACGGTTTTGAATGTTTTTTCCTGCGAAAACGACAGTGTCGGAATGGCAGTGCACGCTGCCGCCACGGCAGCGCAGGAAAGGAATTCACGTCTGCGCATAATAGTTGTCTCCTATCAATAAAAACTGATTTGTGTAAATGCGAAATCGACAATAGCCGCTATCGCACGTTGGGCTTTCTCCCATGTACGAGAAACTCTGAAAGAATCTGTTAAATCCTCAAAACCCCTCATTTATCTAATTTTATAAGAATCATTAATTAATTGCAATAGGGGGGGTGAACAAAAATTTCTGACGGCAGACAAGCCCGACAAATCAGGCGTCAAAACGGCAAAAAAACAGCGAGACGACGAGTCTCTCTGCTCAAGAGAGAGGAAGTATTCAAGCGATTGACGCTCAAATGTTAAATGTCTCAGGCTTCTCCATGGAAAACTTTGATTTTATGCCACGCTTCTTTCGGCGTTTCAGCCGGCTGGAACAAGTCGAGGTCTTCGTCGGCGGCAAGCCCCATGTCGACAACGTACTGAAGGTCAAGCACGTTTTTCCAGTATTCGTTCCAACCGAAGAGAATAATCGGAATCTTTTGCATCTTTCCGGTTTGACGCAGCGTAACGGCGTCAAAGAGTTCGTCCAGCGTTCCGTATCCTCCAGGGAAGACGACCAGCGCGCGGGCGCGCATGAGAAAATGCTGTTTTCGAACGGCAAAATAATGGAACTGGAAGCACAGCTCAGGGGTAATGTACGCATTGGGACGCTGTTCCATGGGCAGAGAAATATTCAGCCCAATCGACATGGCGCCCGCGTCGGCGGCTCCGCGGTTTGCCGCTTCCATAATGCCGGGACCTCCGCCGGTGCAAATCATGTATCTGCGAGGCATCGTATCCTTGTTTTCTTCGGAAACGATCTTGGCAAACTCGCGCGCCATGTTGTAGAATTTCGACAGCTTGCAAACGTTTTCCGCCTGAAGGAGCTGATGTTGAATTCTTTTACTTTTAGGATTGTCCTTCACACGCTGTTTGACAACAGCCAGCGCTTTTTGCGCTTCGCTGGGTTCGATAACTCGCGTTGCGCCAAAACAGGGAATCGTCGATTCAATCTGAAGTTGATTGAATTTTCGTTCCGGTTTTTCGAATTCCAGTTCCAGACGATGTCCTCTGGACTCGTAGGCTGTCAAAAAATCAGCGTCTTTAAATGCTATTCTGTACGACGGCGATTCCATAATTCTTTGAACCGCGTCCGGCAATTGTGATGGGTTAGGCATGAGTAATCAAGTATGCAAAAGTGGTGAATTATAATATTAGCAATGAGTTATTTATTCAATTGCTGATTGATTGGTCTCGGAACTGGCGCCGGAACAGAATTGGCATCTCGAACCATGGCTTCCAACTGAGTTGCAGCAATATCCCATTGATTGAGCAGCTGATATACGGTCTGGAATTCCGGACGCATATTCAAAACTTTATACTGATCGTTATTGGCAACGACGCGATAATGATTGAGCGTTTGATGAACTTTGTCTTTGGGAGGCAACGGCGAACGTTCCGGGGTAAAAAATTCCGGTGGAACGGCAAGAAACGCTTTCCACTGTTGATCCAGCAAGGGGCTCAGCTGAGCGTAAGCAGCCGCCACCTGAGGTCGAAGAACTTCCAGCGACGGTCCTTGATAAACAGGTTTAGGCGCAGGAGCTGGAGCCTGCGGCGGCAGCGGTTCGCCAGGCGCATTGGGAACGCCGGAATAGGCGTTGAGGGCTTTAACCAATGCCCATGCAGTCGGTGGCATGGGAGATCCAGCCGCGGCATAGTAACGATTGGTTAGGTCCTTGTCGATGTTAAGAACCCCTCCGTCAATAGCAGCGCCGAGGAAAATTCCGCGAGCGCGAGAGTAGGAATAGACTTCTGACGTCAGCGTCAAATCGGTTCCCGCTTCCGCCTGACGTCCAACCGGACCGGCGGCAACGGCGGCGTCAACGCCCAACGTCAACTTGCCTTCTGTAAACTGCTCAATACTGCGTTTGGTGCAAAAAACAAGGACAATGTCGGTTGAAGAAACTCCCGCCTGAAAGCCGAAGCTGCCCTTCGCCATCGATACGAAATTCGGGTGAGACCACGCTCCGCCGGGCTGACGCACCATGAAAACGCCGCGGCCGTACGCCCCGCCAACGCCAAATCCGCCTTTAATCATATTGGGAATGATTACCAGGCCTTCAGCGCGCTTGAGCATGGACGTCGGAATCGCGTTAACCGGGATTTCCATAATCTCGTTAAGAACCTGCAGAGAATCGGCAATATCGCCAGTAGCTTTAGCCATCTCCGGTCCCGGCGGATTTTGAGGCATCTGAACATGTACCGGCGGATAGCCTCCAGGTCCCTGCGAGAAAGCGCTGCTTAACGGGAGTACGAGTAAACAAATTGTTGTTAAACTGAATAAAATGCAGAAATGACGCATAAGCGTTCCTCTAAATAAAAATGACTGAAAAAAGGGGAAACGTACAACAGAACCTGTTACGGTCATGTTTATTTCCTCTATTTTGACAAAAAAGCGTTCTTTTGTCAAGAGCAGTTTAGTCAACTCTGGAATAAAAAAGCCAGACAAAAAATTGCTCTTCACAAATATAAAAAAATTTGCTAGTGTTGGGAAGAGAAGTGAGCGCTAATTACTCATTTTCCTCTCTGTTCCCCCATTACCCCATTTCTCAAGATATGAACCAAATGTCAATTCGCCAATTCGTATTGTTTCCAATCGCGTTATTGATTACAGTTTCAGGCGCAATTTTCACTCCGGTTTACAGTCAGACGCCGCCTCCCGCAGCGCCGGTGTTGTCGTCAGATCCAGGCATAGGCGTACCGACCGCGACTTACGGTACAGCTCCGTGCAATAGCGGCGCTTTGCCTTTTCCCGGTCCGGCATTTGATCCATACGCAACATCCAACGGGTATTCTCAGTCTCCGTATTCTCCAAATCCCGGCTATAATTATTATTACAACACCAATCCGGGAGCGTGCAACACCCAACAGCAGCAGTACAACTATCAGAGATTGCTGGACGCCTGGATGGTCAGAGTTCTTTGGATGCCAGGCGGTCAAGACGGTAAAAAACTGGGTTTGACTCAGCTGGAATTAAACGCAACGTTTGCTTTCCCGTTGTGTTTTGATCCCAAAAATTCTTTGAAAGTAACGCCTGGTTTCGTCTTCAACTGGTGGAACAGCGACAGCAAACAGATAATGCCCATTCCAGACGCAATTGACCCGGATTCAGGCGATCCAGATTATTATGTTTTAGAGGCGATGCAGTCCAAACGGACGTACGACGCCTACCTCGACTTTGGTTGGGCGCCCCAGCTGAGCGACTGGATTTCTGTCGATCTTGGCGTTCGCGTTGGCGTTTATTCTGACTTTCACACAGTCAGAGGAAGTTCAATCCGTCTGACTGGACACGCCATTGGCAATTTCAGAATCTCTCAAACCTGGGAAGCCA
>JAZUMX010000391.1:0-2759 GCA_045603865.1 Thermoguttaceae bacterium | reverse complement strand
CCCTTTCTCCGTTCGCCCGGCGCGTTCCAGAAGCGGAGCCATCGCAGCGAAAACGCTGGGCGGACACCCGCGCGCCGCCGCCGGGTCGCCCGCCGCCAAGCCAACTTCCCGCTTCGCCTGTGCGAATCGCGTTAAAGAGTCCATCAGGAGCAAAACGTCTTTACCCTGATCGCGAAAATACTCTGCAATCGCGGTTGCGGTGTAACACGACAGCTCGCGTTTAATCGCCGGCTCGTCTGACGTCGAAACGACAATAACGCTTTTCGCCAGCCCTTCCGCGCCGAGATTGGAGTCGATAAATTCGTTGAGTTCTCGACCTCGCTCTCCGACCAGCCCCAGGACAATCACGTCTGCCTTGGAGTACCGCGCCATCATGCCCAGAAGCGTACTTTTCCCGACGCCTGACCCGGCGAAGATGCCCAAGCGCTGTCCGCGCCCGCAAGTCAGCAGGGCGTCGATTGCGCGAACGCCGGTAGAAAAAATCTGGTCAATACGCGGGCGTTTGTGCGCCTGCGGAGCTGGATTGACAAACGAGACTCGCTGCGGCAGGAACGGCGGCGCGCCGTCGTCGACCGGTTCGCCAAACGCGTCGACGATTCTGCCTAACAGCTCGTCGCCGATTTTCAGTTTCGGTTCAGAACGAAACAGACGAATCGCGCTCCCGCTGCGGACGCCGGTCAGAGAATCGTAGGGACTTAACAGAGTCTGGTTGTCGCGAAATCCAATCGTCTGTGCGTAAATCGGCTTCATGCCCGGTCGGCTTATTTCCGCAACCGCGCCGACGGGGACTGGAAACCCTTCCGCGACAACCGTCTGACCGATCGTCTGAACGACGGTTCCGGTCAACGCCATCGGGTTGATTTCGTTAAGCTGATTTATGTACGATTGGATGTTGTTCATTTTTATGAGCTGCTAGCTGTTAGCTGCTAGTTATTAGCTTGTGCATTTGTAGTTCTCAGCGTCAATTGTTTAAGCTGGAAGCTAAAAAAACAAGCTAGAAGCTAGGGGCTAGCAGCTAAAAGCTAATTTCCTAAATTAGTTCTTCCGCGATGCGGTCCAGCTGAGAGCGGATAATCATGTCGATTTCGCCCATCGGGGTTTCGACGAGGCAGTCGCCGGACTGCAGCGAGTCGTCCGGGACGATTTCCGTCTGCCCCGCCCGTTGGAAACGTTCTGTTAAAGCTTTGACGTCTGGCAGCAGGACGTTGTAGTCCTCTTTCGCCAGGCGGATACGGATTTTCTGAGCTTTCACCGTCAGTTCCAAAGCCTCGCGCAGAACCGGCAGGATTTTCTTCGGATTGATTTTGATTTGGGAACGGAGAATCTTCTCAGGTATTGCCAGAGCATGCTGAATTCCCGCTGCTTCCCATTGGGCCGTCCTTTGCCGGCTTTGGGATTCCAGCTGATCGAGAGCCGCGTCAATAGCGGGAAACGCCCGATCGAGCCGTTCGTCCAAGTGCTTTTTGAGAGTGGACTCGGAATTCGCCTGAGCGTCCGCCAAGCCCTTCTCGAACCCGTCGTTATAGCCTTCTTTCTGCGCCTGATCGTATTTCGTCTGAGCGTCTTTGCGGAGAGCTGCCGTCTCCTGCTTGACGTCGGAAATGGCTTTATCCCGCCACGCTTCGAGGTCTGACTGCGTTTTCTGCTGAATCTGTTGAGCCTGCTGCTTGACGTTGGCAAGGTACGCGTCCGCCTTCTGCTGGAGGTCTGTAAACTGAAACGCTTCAGTCGTGTCGTTAGTCAATTTATCTTTTTCGTCTTGTCGGATTAACATGTCGGGAGTATAGCGAAAATAAGAGATGGCGTCAAGAGGAAATGACAAGTTGAGATTTGCCATATCTGCCAGTCTACCTATCTTACCAGTGCATCCACAAAATTCTCCTCTTTTTTGATAATTTCTTGTCGAATTGTATGAAAAATCGAAGCGTTTTGGGTATAATAGTTCTCATGAAACTTGAAATCTAATAACTTGCAGTTGGTCTTTACCAAATTCCAGAAGGAAAATCGCTTTATTCATTTCTGAAATATACCTAATGGTATAAACCTGCCTTTGAGTCAGTATGATAAAGTTGTCTTGTAATAAACCGCGAATTCCTTTTGGTCGATTTCGTTCGCTTTAGGCTGTTTTCTGGCGTCTGTACGGATACAGACGCGACAGCCCCGGTATCAAGCTATTCTGACAGCTTTGCTTTCAGGGAAGGATTGTTAAAATGTTTAATTTGAATTACACATTCTTGACGGAGGAGGAAGGACTCTTCGAACGGATGTTTCAGGACGGGTCTTTTGATTTCTCCTATCGTACAATTGGGGAGGCTACGATTCTCCATTACGCGGCGCTTAAAGGCGATTTGAATCGCGTTAAGCGCCTTATTGAAAAAGGAGCGGACGTCAACGCGAAAAATAAATACGGAGACGGCGTTATGCATTACGCCGCCCGAAGCGCTTCGCTGGAACTGGTTGAGTATCTGACGTCGCTGGGATTGAACGTCAACGCGAGGAATCACAACCAAATGACGCCCCTTCATTACGCTGCCGGCGCCGGTTCTTTGGAACTGGTCAAATGGCTGGCAGAGCATGGCGCGTACATCTACGCGACGTGTGACAAAAACAAAACTGCCTTGCATTACGCCGCCCAGAGCGGATCGCTGGAACTGGCAGTGTGGCTGATCGAACTGGGGTTGGACGTCAACGCGAAAGACGACTTGTATGGGAATCGCGTCATTCATTACGCCGCCCAAGCCGGGTCGCAGGAACTGGTT
>JAZUMX010000390.1:0-1684 GCA_045603865.1 Thermoguttaceae bacterium | reverse complement strand
TCCGCTTTCCGGGCGGATTTTATTCAATCTCGTTTGAAGATTGCCGCGAATGGACTGAACGTTCCATTTGGGATTGATCGCCAACAGCTGCGCCTTTCGGCGAAGCGACCCCGTGCCGACAACAGCGTCGTCTGGAAGCTCGTCCAGACTTTTGTAATAAGGACTAACCAGACAATCCGCCGTTGGAGCGCGAGGCGGAACCGCCGCCAAAACAAGCCCCGGCGCCTGCATGGTCGGCAAATCTTTCATGCTGTGAACCGCCACGTCGGCGCGGTTGTCTAAAAGAGCTTTTTGAACTTCTTTGGTAAAGACGCCCTGAGTTCCAATGGATTCTATCGGTCCAGACTGGTTAACGTCGCCGTGAGTTGTAACGTAAACCATTTCGACTTCATAGCCTAAACGCTCCAACTGCGAGGCAATCCAGTCAGCCTGCCATTTTGCCAAAGCGCTCTGCCGGGTTGCAATACGAATCGTACTCATTGAACGTTTTCCGTGTTGGATTGAGAATCCGCAGTCGAGTCCTCAGTTTGCTGTGAACCGGTTTGCTGGCTGTCGGACGATTGAACGGCGCTGGAATCGTTATTCGAAGAATCGGGAGAAGAATTTGTCGCATTATTTCCCGAACCGGACGTTGATTTCTGGTCTGTCGAAACGGGCTTTGGAATGGGAATGCCCTGCTCCCACGCCTGGAGCGCTAACGCCGCGCACTTCCAGGACTGGTTTTCCTGCCAAACGCCGCGAGCAATAACGCCTTTATTCAACTGATTCAGTTCTGTAAGAATTGACTGAGCCGCCTTTTTATCGGCAAACCAGTCCGCCTGCTTTTCCAACGAATTGGGCAGCGAAGCCCAAAACGTCAGCCGACGGCCGTTGGGATCTTCGGAATGAGGCGTGAACGAGGCGGTAAAGTCCGACAATTCCATCGCCAATTCCGTATCCAGAACGCAGGAAATAACGTCAACTTCCATTTTGAGAAGCAGCGGAATCGCTTGCAGAACTTTACCGCCAAAATCCATAAAGACAAATTTGTCGGCGTTCTTCGCCATGCGAACAAAACGTCTGTAGAAAGGCGTCAAATCCGTAAAGTTGCGAACGGCTTCTCGATCCCAGCCTTTTTCGTAACTGGACAGCGGATCGTAGAGACACAAACCGTCTAACGGACTGTCCAGCCACGGCTGAAGAGTTTTCTCGAACCGAACCAGCAAATCGTCGTAATCTTCTGTCGAGTCGTCCTCCAGCAAACTTTGCAGCATCAGCCACGGCGACAGCGGAACGATTCCCAACGTAAACTGTGACGTTATATCGCAGAACAGTTCAAGCGTTTGAGCGAAATTGTCGTCAGACAAATCAATCGGTTCAGAAACCTGATTGCAATAACCCTGTCCAGGATTGCGGCCGTCAATAACCAGAATATCAGACGGATAACGCTGATACAAACGTTCCAGAACTTCCCACTGCTCTTTCTGAACAGCTGGAGCGGCTGTAAAAGAACGCGGCAAACGATCTGGCGTTTCGTTATAAATCGTTGTAATAACCCTGTTTCTACCCGTCATCGGCAATTTGCCGCTGGGGTAGAAATACGGTATAAAATCAGTTTGTATTTCTGTTGAATTATCTGACGTATCCATGTCGAATAAAACGGGACGATTGAATCTGCAATCGTCCCTCGTAAATACACAGGCAG
>JAZUMX010000389.1:0-2512 GCA_045603865.1 Thermoguttaceae bacterium | reverse complement strand
CCGATAGCTTTGCCATACAATCACGGCAAAACAGGGCAGGACGACAAAAAGAACGCCGGGGTATTTTATCGCCGCCGCCATGCCTGCCATAACTCCCAATAAAGTTGCGAGTTGCGAGTTGCGAGTTGCGAGAGGTACTATTTCTAACAACACCGCCGCCGTTGCCAAGGCGTACAGCGCCAAGACGTTGTCGATTAGTCCCAGCTGAGCGTTGCGAATGACCAGCGGCGCGGAAACGTAAATCAAAGCCGCGATCAGTCCAGCTCGTTTGGACAGGTATTTCTCGCCAAGAGCGAAAAGAAGCAAAGCCGTCAGCGGGACGAACAGACTTAAAATCGTCTTGCCTGTCAGCGCGCCTAAAAACCAGTCGCCGGAAAGCGACATAGCAGCCAAAACGAGGCTTTCCGCTCCCAATGGCATGTTAGCATAGGCGTTGTTGGGCAACGCGGTTATTCGTCCGGAAAGCCAGAATTCCTTGACCGATTCCAGATGGTATTCTCGAACGTCAAATTCCCACGGCGGCGACATGGCAGGGAGAACTGCAAAGAGGCAAAGGAGAGCAATTAAGGCAATAGGCAGTAGACAGTAGGCAGTAGGGCGAGGCGGGGTGCGTAAGCCCCCGGAAAAATCGGACGGAGTTACGCATTCCATCTTCTCGCAACTCGCAATTCGCAACTCGCAACTATTCCGAATTCTCCACAAAAGCGTTAACGTCGTCCCTGCCGCCAGCGTCCAGAAAAGCCAGCTTTGAAGACAGCCAAGCAATCCAAGAATTCCCGTCAATGCGGACAGCGCCGCCGCGCCTGTCAAACAGGTCAAGCAGAATCGCAGTAACGGAGCTTCTTCAAACGGATTCTTTAAAAAGCGAAAAATCAGCAATCCGAGAGAATAAATCCAGAGAGATTCGATTGTAACAATAAGCAGAATCGACCAGCGATTGATCGGCAGATACGATGTATTGAAACTGTCAAAAAACGACTTGACAGTTTCTGGAGCTTTCCAGTCGTCTGGAATCGAAAGCCAACCGCCGACGAGGACGTCTGGAAGCAATAAACTCCAGTAAAACGACAATCGGTTTGCCGTTACCTCGGCGGAATACGGCTGGACGAGGAAAAACGCCAGAAATACAGCGCATATTCCTACGCCCAGCGTCGACAGGATACCGGCGGACTTCATATTTAGTTGCGAGGCGACGTCCGTTAAATTTTTAACACGAAATACACGAAAGAATCGAAAAAGTATTACCGTTCTGCCAGCCACTCTTCCTTTGAGAGACAGAATGTATGGACTGTACGAAACGTGTCGTCTAAAGGAAAGGGAACCTTTTCCGTTGTATGATGAAACTTAAATCCGCATTTTTCCTCTACGCGATATGACCGTACATTTCCGTCATAGATATTGCACCAGATTTTATCAAGATGCAAGACCTAAAAACCGCATCTCAACATTTCTCTGGCAGATTCTGTGATGAGCCCTCGTCCCCAATACGGAACGCCAATCCAATAGCCGATTTCAGCTTCCGTATCGGGAATATCCGTGTTGCTCGCTTTTCCAATCATCAGCCCAATGCAGCCAACCGGATGACCGACTTCTTTCAAAATCACAGCGTACGTTTCCGGAGCTGAGAGAATATTTTGAATAATCTCGCGGCTGTTTTCAACGCTCGTATGAACAGCCCATCCCGCGGCAGACCCCACGTTCGGATCGCTGGCGTATTTGTACAACGCCTCCGCATCGGAGTCTTCCCACGGGCGAAGAATCAGCCGCGTCGTTTCTAAAGTCATTCTGATATTCTCTCGTTGATTGAGTTGTGTTCGTTAAATTTTTAAACACGAAAAACACGAAATAAACGAAATTCCCGGAAATACGAAAAGCACGAAATAAACGAAACTTACGAAAAATTTTAAATAATAATGGTTCATCCGACAAGTTGGTACTTTAGCTAAAAAGCGGGCGTCTTGACCACTCAAAAGTTGTATAAACACGAAATGCACGAAACACACGAAATGATTTTTTATAATCTTATTTTTCGTGATTTTCGTGTATTTCGTGTTTAAAAACTATTCCCTATTCCCTACTGCCTATTGCCTCATTTCACGTTTCCCAGTTCCAGGTCTTCGCTCATCTTGAATACGCGAGCGAGGGCGGCGTCAACGGTTTCGTCTCGAGCCAGCAGGACGCCGACGCGGCGATGTCCGTGGACTTCGCCTTTGCCGAAAATACGCATCGTCGTGTTGGGAGCTTCGAGGACTTTATCCAGATTGGAGAACGTAACGTCGTCGCTGTCGCCGCGGGCGACAATCGCCTTGGACGCCGACGGACCGTGGAACGCAATATTGGGAATCGGCAATCCGAGAATGGCGCGGGCGTGGAGCGCGAATTCGGACAGGTCTTGAGAAATCATCGTAACCATGCCGGTGTCGTGAGGTCGCGGGGAGACTTCGCTGAAAATGACCTTGTCGCCCTTGATGAACATTTCGACGCCGAAAATACGGCGTCCGCCCAGCGCGCC
>JAZUMX010000388.1:0-3131 GCA_045603865.1 Thermoguttaceae bacterium | reverse complement strand
ATTGGACGTTTAGCTCAGCTTGGTTAGAGCGCCATGCTCACACCGTGGAGGTCAACAGTTCGAGTCTGTTAACGTCCATCAGGACGCCTTGCGTTTTATCGCAGGACGTCCTTTCTTTTTGGCGTTTGGACGCAGCGTCCGCTTGTTAATAAAAAAACGGGCAGAATTTGCAGCGAAGTCAACGCCGCATTCTGCCTCGTAACTCAATGATTCCTGCGTTCTTTCCAGACGCTTATGTTACCATATTTGAACGCACGCTATGGTAACAATAATTTAAATTTGATCGAAACCTCCCGCCTCCTTTTGGGTTTCGATCGATTCAGATGGAGACATGCCAGGCGTTCTGATTTTCAGAGTGGACGGCGTTTGCAATTCCATTCTGATTACAGGGTTCTGAGATTTCGACTCAGCCGCCATGCGCGCTTTCTGACGGGGGGAAAGTCTCTCCTGATAATACGGGAAATTGTAGTTAATTCTCATTCAAAACCTCCTTTCTTCTGAATTGTCTTCTTCATTATACGAAAAAACGCTCCAAACGTTACAAAGAAATTATTAAAATTTCCCCTTTTTTTTAGTATTTTTCAAAAAACTGGAAGTCAGGAATTCTGAAACAACACAACGACGAAAAGAAAATATAGTGTAAGCTGTTGTATTTGATGAGGTTGCGCCGAGACGTCTCTCCTCGACCGCTCCCGTTGCCCCTTGCATTTCGGAGGGACGAGGTCCGCAACAGAAATAATTTAAAATTAGGACGCCTGTAAATAACAACACGAGTCGAGAACAAAAGTACTCGGCTCGTCTTTGTGTTTCTTGTCAGCAAAAGCATCTGAGCTTTTACGCTGATGCACATACCCCACGAAGAAGGGGCAATGTTTAATTCGGAATTATGAATGCGGAATTAGGAATTACGCAAGCGTAACACGAATCGTTACTCTGTTTAGAACAGGTAACTACGGCGCAACGCTTTGCGTCAACTCCTCACTCCTCACTTCTAACTCTCAGTTGCACATACCCCACAAAGAAGGGGCTTCTACAACACATTTGTGATCATTGTAATTTTCCTTACGTGGTTGCACATACCCCACGAAGAAGGGGCAAATGATCAATTTATAGCAATACCATGACTAATTCGGCAACAGGGTACGCTTCGCATACTGCGCTATCGTCTGCAATTCTGCCGCTTTTGCTGACAAGTTATCCAAATTGTGAAAGAACATGTTCAGCGCCGGGACGATGAATGTACAGCGTTCGGCGCGAGTTTTGGGATGGCTTTGCCACTATCTTTTTTTAGAATAACCAAAATTTAATTAAATGCAAGCCCCCCTAAGGGAAAACTTTCTTCCCTCTATTAATATCTTAGCGGGGGAAATGTTACAAAAAAGTTGGGAGTAAGAAGTTAAAATGAGATGTTTCGCTTGCGTTAACTCTTTTTCCTGAAAAATTTGTTGATATTTTTCTTTCGTGGGCGTTGCAATTCAAATAATAATGAGATAAAATATAAAAATGGAATTACCAAAAAATTTCAGAATTCTTGTTATAAACGGGGAAGCAATTGCGTATATAGTGTATAAAGGCAATAACTTCAAAATAATCCAAAGAAGTATTACTTTCACTGTCTTCATTTAAGGCGTTTAATACCATGATTTCAAGAAAAAATACCAAGTTGTTCCGAACCGCTCTGTTAAATAAAGAGGAAGATCGGATTGCGGAACTGGAAAAACAGATTCTCAACGCCGGCGCGAGCGTTGAAGAAATTGAATCTGAAAAGCGCTGGGCTGAATCGGCGTATCCTTTAGTAGAAGAAGCTCTTGAACTCAGAGCGCAAGGTTGCTTTGTAGAATCCTTGAAGTTCGACGACCTGGAAAAAAGAGCGAATGAAATCGGAATTCCATTGGCGGCATATTTGAGAAATCTTATGCAGTCTGCTGCCGTAATTGAGCTCGAAGCCGCTCAAAAAAAGCAATCGTATTCCAAACCCTATACGAAGTACGATATATTAAATCGCACAGATACGTTTCTTCTGTCAGAAATTCGTTGGAAGGCTTCATGGGGCAAGACGGGCAATTCAGAAGTCAAAGCCCTTCTCAAAGAGATTCAGGAAAGATTTCCCCAGTCGGTAGACCAGGCTCAAAAAAATATTGAAATTGGCAGAACGATATGTCAAGCCGGGAATGAAGCGCGTCAGCTTGGGTTGGCAGGGAAAAATGAAAACGCTCTCGAAAAACTCTATGAAAAGCTGACAGAAAAAATCGGTGAAGACATCAGTGATTATCAGCGGACGAAGATTAGAGAGCAATACAATATTGGACTTGCTTCGCGAGAACGCGACCAGATGAATAATACAGACAAGGCCGAGTCAAAAATCGAAGCTGAGGCATTCATCATCGACGGCGACGATTCGTCTACATGCGGTTCTCTTGAATATTCAAACATTCACCCAAATTTTATTGCAACGCTTCCTCCGTCAAAGAAATGGACAATTCTCATTGATGAAACCGGGTCTGATTTTTCCATCAAAGCGCAGAATGCGGACAATTCAAATCGGGGGAGAATTGTTGGCGTTGCAGTTCCGACTGATTACTGCAATTTGCCAGGTTTGCCTGCCGATTATCATGCAGTAAAAGAAAGTTATTCAACCATTCAGAATACGGTTACCACGATAACTCAATCTCCCTGTGGCGTGTTGGGTATTTCACTCAATGGCTTGCACTCGCTCAAAGGCGATCTGTGGTATGTCGGGATTGAAACGCTGCTGGATACAATTCTGCGTTTGCTTCCCATTGACGGTGCAACCACTGTAACGGTTAACGTTGAACAGCGGGCGCAGTTTAAGTCAGAGATGTCGATTTATTTGGAGTCAACGTGTTCCGGATGCATGAATCGACTGTATCGAACATATCCTAACCGCGCAAAACAGATAACGCTTTCAGCCAAATTTATCAAGAAAATCGAAAGCCCGTGGATTGGATATGCTGATACAGTTGCGTTTTGCTGGGGCGGTTCAACGGTTTCAAAAATTCTGGAAAATTCTGGCTGGGAGAATACCTGCCTGTTAGACTCCGATCCTGAACAATTATGTAAAGCGATTGATTCGCTCCAGCGGCAGGATTCATTGGATGAACGCGAATGGG
>JAZUMX010000387.1:0-2092 GCA_045603865.1 Thermoguttaceae bacterium | reverse complement strand
ACGGCGTTGTTACCAAGGACGAACTCCCCGCAGACAACAAGTTCATCGAAGGCATGTTCAATCATACCGACGCTGACAAAGACGGCAAAGTAACCAAAGAGGAAGAGACCGCTCGCAAGGCTGAACTCCAGAAGCGTTATGAACAGTATAAAGCCAAGGCTGGCGACAGACCTCGTCGTCCTCAGCCGCCTAAGGGGCCGCGCCCGCAAGGACCGCGTCCGGACTTCAAAGCCCCTCAGGGACCTCGCGGACCGCAGCAGGGACCGACTCTGTTCAAGTTTGACGCCAACAAAGACGGCGTTGTTACCAAGGACGAACTCCCCGCAGACAACAAGTTCATCGAAGGCATGTTCAATCATACCGATGCTGATAAAGACGGCAAAGTAACCAAAGAGGAAGAAGCCGCTCGCAAGGCTGAACTCCAGAAGCGCTACGAACAGCGCAGAGCCAACGCTGGCGACAGACCGCAGCGCCCCATGCCGCCTAAGGGACCGCGCCCGCAAGGACCGCGTCCGGACTTCAAAGCCCCTCAGGGACCTCGCGGTCCGATGACCCTTTTTAAGTTTGACGCCAACAAAGACGGAGTTGTAACCAAGGACGAACTTCCCAAGGACAACAAGTTCATCGAAGGCATGTTTGATCGTACCGACGCTGACAAAGACGGCAAGGTCACCAAAGAGGAAGAAGACGCCCACAAGGCGGAACTCCAGAAACGCTACGAACAGCGCAAAGCCAACGGCGCAAAGCCCGGTAAGCCTGGAAAGTCTGGAAAGCCCGGAAAGAAAGCTCCTGAAAAGAAATAAGTCGTTATATTATAACGCATTGCGACGGAAATCCGTGTAAATCAGATTTCTCTTCTGAAAATGATTCGCACGGATTTTTGTCAATGTTTATTTACATTATAGCGTTTTTAAAGGTTAACTAAAGGAAAAAATTGCAAGCCAATAGAGTAATTTATATTAGTTAAAAATTTCTAAATATAAATATCAAAATTCTTACGTTGTAATAACTCATATTTTCCTATTTTCTTTCTGAATTTATCTATTTTATCAATTATAGGAAATTTGTTGAATATTTTGAAAAAAACGCTAATAATATGCAATAAGAAAAAAATCCGTTCGTTTTTATTATACGATGGATCAAAAGCGCGCAAACGTTGAAATATAGCAAAATTTGCGTGCAATTGTTAATCTACTTTTTTTACCCTGTTTCAAGGAGATGTTCTGATGAAGAAATTGTTTCTGATTGCGGCAGCGATCTTGGCAATGCCCTTATTGTGCTTTGCCGATGAAGCCGCACCGGCAGCTCCGAAAGCTCCGGCACATCGCCATCGCGGCGATTTCACCATCTTCAAGTTTGACGCCAATAAAGACGGCGTTGTAACAAAAGAAGAACTGCCCAAAGAAGCCAAACCTTTGCTCGGTCTGTTTGATCGTATTGACGCCGACAAAGATGGCAAACTCACCAAGGCAGAAGACGACGCTTTCAAAGCTGAAATGAAAAAGAAGTTTGAAGCTCGCAAAGCTGCCGCTCTCAAAGACGGAAAGAAACCCTTCCCGCCGAAGTTTGACGGTAAGAAGCCTTTCCCGCCGAAAGCTCCTGGCAAGAAGCCCTTCCCGCCGAAGTTCGATGGCAAGAAACCCTTGCCGCCGAAAGCTCCTTTCCCGCCCAAGTTTGACGCCGACAAAGCTGTAGATTTCATCTTCGCTCAGGCTGATACAAACAAAGACGGTCAGATTTCTCGCGAAGAAGCGAAGGCTGCCATTGTCAAAGCCCAGAAAAAGGCTGCGGAACTGAAGAAAGCCGCTCCGGGACCGAAACCCTTCCCGCCGAAATTTGACGGCAAGAAGCCTTTCCCGCCGCAGTTCGCTGGCAAGAAGCCTTTCCCGCCCAAGTGTGGTTGCATGAAGGGTGGAAAATGCTTCTGCAAAGATTGCAAGTGCAAGAAGTTCGCTGGTAAGAAACCCTGTGGCAAGAAACCCTTCCCGCCGAAGTTTGACGGCAAGAAACCTTTCCCGCCGAAACATTTTGGCAAGCCGTTCCCCGGCAAACCCTTCCCGCCGAAGTTCGATGGAAAGAAACCTTTCCCGCC
>JAZUMX010000386.1:0-5270 GCA_045603865.1 Thermoguttaceae bacterium | reverse complement strand
GTTAAATATTACCGACTGTTTTGCGGCAATTTGTCGGGACATGACTCTCAAAGTCCCGGCGCTGAATCATATTGACATGAACCGGGTTGCTGTTGGATTCTGCCAAACTCGCAACAATTCCCGATACGGCATGTACGCGTCGCTGACTCCGCTTCGATTTCAAAACGGAGAGCGAACGACGATTCGCCGCGGACGTCAGGTTATTATTCAAAAAATACAGGACGCCACCGGCGCCGACGCCCTGTATCTGCTCAATTTTTATCTGCCTCGATTTTACTTGAACGACTTCCCGGAACGGCTCAGAACGATTACTCACGAGTTGTGGCATATTTCACCCAAATTCAATGGGGACATCCGCCGCCTTCCGGGACGCTGTTACGCTCACAGCGGTTCCCAAAAAAATTTCGACGCCGTCGCCGCCCAGCTGGCTCAAGCGTGGCTGGCAACCAACCCCGACCCGCGCCTGTACTCTTTTCTGCAATGCTCTTTCCAGACTCTGATTCAAAACTTTGTCATTACCGGCAAGAGATACGGACGCCCCAAGATTATCACGCTGCCGGAAAATAGTTAGGAGTTAGGAATTAGGAGTGAAGAGTTATTTCTGGGGAGCGGACATTGTCCGCGAAAATCAAAGGTTGTTTGTTTTTGGCGGGTAATACCCGCCCCCCATTAAGCAATTCCGCATTCCGCATCCCGCATTTCTCCTCCCCCTCTCCCCTTTTAATTAATATAGAATCTGGTATAATATTACGAGTTTTTAAACCTGCCTTCAGGGATAGGAAGCGCTTGGAAGGGAATTCGTTTTCGGCATTGCCGATTTTCTCTATTCGTTTCCGATTCCCAGTCCATTTTTCAAAATCAATTACCATGTCGATTATCGTACAAAAATTCGGCGGAACAAGCGTAGAAAACAGCAAAAAGATTTTAGCGGCGGCTCGCAAGGCGATTCGCGCTCACAAAAACGGCAATCAGGTCGTTATGGTCGTCAGCGCCATGGGACAGAATACGGACATTCTCATTGATTTGGCTAAACAGATTACCGACGAACCGCCCGCTCGAGAAATGGACATGCTCCTGTCTACCGGAGAGCAGGTCTCCGTCGCGTTGATGGCTATGGCAATTGACACGCTGGGATACAAAGCGGTCAGCATGACCGGCGCGCAGATCGGCATCAAAACCGACAATACGCACGGAAAAGCCAGAATTCAAAAAATCGACGCCAAACGTCTGCACGAAGCTCTCGACGCCGGATACATCGTTATCGCCGCCGGATTCCAGGGCGTAGACGACGAAAACAACATCACCACGCTTGGACGCGGCGGTTCCGACACCACTGCTGTCGCGCTGGCTGCCGTTTTGAACGCTGACGCCTGCGAGATTTACACCGACGTCGACGGCGTTTACACAACCGATCCGCGCATGGTTCCAGACGCTCGCCGCGTTAAACGAATCAGCTACGACGAAATGCTCGAACTGGCGTCTGCTGGAGCGGGCATCATGCACAACCGCGCCATCGAATTCGCTCGCAACTACGACGTCCCCGTCCACGTTCGCGCGTCCTATTCAGACGAACCCGGCACGCTCATCATTGCAGAACCGGAAACGCTTGACCGCCCGGTTTGCGGCTGCGCCTGCGTTAAAAACGAAGCGCGCATTACCGTCCGCGGCATTCCAGACAAACCCGGCGCCGCCAACATGCTCTTCAAGGCGATTTCCGATCAGAAAATCGCGGTCGACATGGTTGTTCAGAGCAAAGGCAACGACGGCATGGCGGACATCTCCTTTACCGTTCCGCGGGAAGAATGCGCCGCCGCCCTGCGCGCCGTCAACAAGATTAAAGATCAGCTCGGATTTGACTGCTGCACTCACGACGACGAAGTTTCCATGGTTTCCATCGTCGGAAAAGGCATGGTCGATCAGCCCGGCGTCGCTCAAAAGATGTTCCAAACCCTCGGCGACAAAGGCATCAACATTCTGATGATTTCCACAAGCGAAATCAAGATTTCCGTCCTCTGCCCGCAGGACAAGGCGATTGAAGCTCTGCGCGCCATTCACGACGCCTTTGAACTGGACAAAGAGCCGACTCTGCTGGAAATCCCCGAAAAGTCAGCCGACAAGCAGGAAACTGACAAGGTCGCCATGATTAACCGTCTTCACGGCATGGAAGACCTGTTCATCGACAAAATCGAACTGGACGACATTCAGGGCCGCATTACGATAGAAAACATTCCAGACCGCGCCGGACTGTCCTGTCAGCTGTTCAAGCAGCTTGCGGACGCTGGCGTCAATATCGACATGATTGTTCAAAGCCAGGGCAAAGACGACTTGGCGAAGATTTCCTTTACCATGCCGCAGGTTCAGTTCAACCTCGCCATGACCGTTTGCAAAAACCTGCCCGGCGACTTGTCACAAACGTCAATCGCCAACTCCTGTTCGCAGGTTGCCAAGCTGACCGTCTTCGGAACCGGCTTGAAGAGTCACACCAACGTCGCCGTCCGCGTTTTGCAGAGTCTTGCTGAAGCAGGCATGAACGTTGGCATGATTAACACGTCAGAAGCCACGTTCAACGTTACTGTTCCAGCTGAATTCGGGGAAAAAGCTCTCAAACTGATTAAAGAAGAATTCGCCGCGGAAATCTGCTAAATAGCTCATTACGTCTATTTCATAATAGCGTCATTTGCCGTTTACTGTTCAAACAGATAAAACGTTCCCTCTCCTGACGATTGGGAACGTTTCTTTTTATTCATATTCTGCTCCGTGTTCTTCAAGGAGCTCTATCACTTCGATACCGTAGTTAACAGGTTCATTAAGAAGTCCACTCTCAACTAATTCCTGCCACTCATAATAAGTACAATAAGCACATCTCAAAACAGTATATCCGTAGTCGGTTTTTGCGTTAATATCAGCGCCTAATTTAAGCAGTACATCAATTAATTCCAGATTTAATCTATAAGCAGCATGATGCAAGGCGGTCCATCCTGCATCATCTTCAGCATTAATATCTACCCCTTGTTTAACCAGCCAGTCAATTATTAAATCCAACATAGCATAATGCAAGACAGTCCTTCCCTTATCGTCTCTTGCGTCAATATCTGCGCCATGTTCAACCAGCCATTGAAGCAATTTTAGCACGTTTCTTTCTGTGGCTGCAGCGATATGCAAGACAGTCTCTCCCCTGTTGTCTTCTGCGTTGACGTCCAACCCCTGTTCAACCAGCCATTGAAGCAAATTTAGATTGCCGCTATGAACGGCAGCATGCAAGACAGTTTTTTCATCGTTATCTTTCGCGTTCAGATCAAACCCCTGTTCAACCAGCCATTGAACCATTTTTAGATTGCCGCTTAGAGCGGCAGCATGCAAGGCCGTTTTTTGATTGTTGTCTTTCGCGTTAATAACCAACCCCTGTTCGACCATCCATTGAAGCAATTCAAGACTGCCACTTTGAGCAATAGAATATACGCTAACTGAATTAACATCAGAACCGTGTTGAACCAACCATTTTATCAGCTCAATATTATTGCTAATGACAGCAGAACCCAAAACAGAACAATTGTCACTTATTGAATTGACGTCTGCGCCCTGTTCAACGAGCCATCGAACCAATTCAAGATTACCGTTAAAAGCGGCGCTATTAATGGCGCTATTAGTCCATTTGTCCTTTTCTTTAACGTCTGCCCCATATTCAATGAGCCATTTAACCAATTCAAGATTACCATTAAAAGCGGCGCTATTAATGGCGCTATTAGTCCATTTGTCCTTTTCTTTAACGTCTGCCCCATGTTCAATGAGCCATTTAACCAATTCTAAAGATCCGCTTGATACTGCATCATCTATGACAGGACGCCCCTGGATGTCTTTTGCATTGACATCCAACCCCTGTTCTACCAGCCATTGAACCTGTTCAAGATTGCCGCTTTGAGCGGCGTAATGCAAGACAGTATCTCCCCCGACTTTGTTTGCTTTGACATCCGCTCCCTGTTCTACCAACCATTGAACCAATTTTAGATTGCCGCTTCGAGCGGCGCCACGCAAGAAAAGCGCTTCTTTTGCATTGAAATCTATGCCCTGTTCAACCAGCCATTGAACCAATTCAAGATTACCTCTATTAATTGCATAATGCAAAATCGTCGAACCGTGTTTGTCTTTAACATTGATGTCTGCGCCCTGTTCAACCAACCATTGAATCAGTTCAGAATTGCCGCTTTGAACGGCGCAATGCAAGACAGACTCTCCTTCCTCTTTTTCTATTGCATTGACGTCCAACCCCTGTTCAACCAGCCATTGAACCAATTTTAAATTGCCGCTTCGAGCAGCTCCATGCAAGATCGTATATCCATACGCGCTTTTTATCGTTAAATCTGCGCCCTGTTCAACGAGCTTTTGAACCAGTTCCAGATTCCCGTTTTGAGCGGCTTGTCGTAAATCATACGCTTGTTGTAAATCGACCATTTATTCTCTCCTTTTTTGCAAAATTACATCTCCATTATCACTTCAAAACCGCACGGTAAATGGGTCGTCTGAACGTCGGGAACGTTTGCGCCGCGGCGAAGAGGAAAAATCTTGAGGGTCTACGCAGTCTTCCCAATGACGAACAATTTCCGGACGTTTTTCCCCATGCCGCCAGACGATTCCAACAACGTCAAAGCGGTATTCTTTCAAGCCCAGAAGATTCATATACATTTTTCTGAAACTCTCCGCCGCCTGAACGATTCTGCGCTGTTTCTCTCCGTTGACGTTTCGTTCCGGCGGATTTATATCGTCGTCAGAACGGGTTTTCACCTCAACAAAAACGAGAACGTCGCCGTCCTGAGCGACAATATCGAGTTCATACTGACCGTTTTTCCAGTTCTTCCGGACAATCTCGTATCCTTTTGTTTGAAGATATCGCGCCGCGTATCGTTCCCCCCGTTTGCCCAGCGGTTCCGATAAATCGTAGACGTCCAGCGAATCCAGACGTTTATAGTACCAGATTCGCCAGCGTTTTATCCAGTTCGACAGGAAAGAAACACGCATCGTTTAACTCCTTTCCCGAATTGTACGTAGAATTAATTCAATTGCAATAGGGGGCGGAGAATCAAAAGAAAAGAAGTTTCTCAATAAAAAAGCCCTCGAGAGAAACTCTCAAGGGCTTTAATATACATAAGGCGGAACGTTCGTTGCACTGTAAGCAAGTCGTCTCCAATTCATCTTTTCTAAGTTCCTTAGAAAGGAGGTGATCCAGCTGCAGGTTCCCCTACAGCTACCTTGTTACGACTTAGTCCCAATCACAG
>JAZUMX010000385.1:0-4369 GCA_045603865.1 Thermoguttaceae bacterium | reverse complement strand
GTTTGGCGATGCATTTGCGAGAAGTCTTTTCCAGACGCTTTGCCGGTTCCGGAGACGTGTTGAATTGGCTTTCCTAACGTTCGGACGAGGAAGTCCCGATAGCGGGGATTGCCGCTGATTTCCGACGCGTACGCCAGCCCTTCCGCGACGAGAATCGAGTACCAGCCGGAATCCGCGTATTTCGGACACCCGGTCTTGTAACGGAACCCCTGTTTCTCCTCGTTCCAGGAATAGTCCAGCAGCCAGTCGGCGCAGCGAACCAAAACGGTTTTAATCTGCTCTTTCCGCTCCGGGTCAGGCTCCGTCTCGTAGTACCGCGCCAAGCCGTGAAGCAGAACCCCGACGGCAAACGCTTTCCCGCCGCGATGTTCCTTCTTGTCCGGGCAGTCGCATTCCGTCTGATCCTGCGCCAGGTCGAAACAGCCGGTTTCCGGGTTCTGTTTGCTTTGAATCGTCTCGAAATAGATTCGCGCCGCGTTGAGATAATACGGATTGTTGGTAAACCGATACGCATAGACGGCGTTGGTCAGCGGCCAGCCCGCCCCGCGCTCTATGCCGAAACTGAACTTCGGCGTGTACCATTTCGCCTGAGCGAAACAAGCGGTATTCGCCTTGGAAAGCAGCTCAGCGTCTCCCGTCAGAGCGCCAATATAGAAATTGCCCGGCTGAAAATCGTGCCCGCCGCCGTTGTCGGTTTCCGCTCTAAACCAGTGCGGAACCTGACTCGCCTGCCCGGTCAGGCCTTCCAGACGCGGGTCGGTCGGCTCAAAAAATCCGTTGACGTGCCCAAAGGTATGCAGATACATGCGTTCTTTGGCGTTGGGATTGACCGGGTACTTCTGGAAATCGACCGTCATGTAATGCTGAGCCATTTCTATTCCGCGCTGGAGAATTGTTACATCGCCGGTTCGAGCGAAGTGCATGGCGCACGTATACGACAGATCGTACTCGTTGTTTCCCCAGTTGTTGACCCGTTCTCCAAACCAGTCCCCAAAGCTCATCCAGCCGTACTCGCCGCGCTCTCGACGCCCCTTTTCGAGGTTCTCAAACGACGTCCGAAACGCCTGTTCGTAGCTGTCGAACTCGCCTTTGACAGCCGGGCTGACCGGCGGGAAAACGCCCACGGAACAGTAGTATTCCGGCGAACACGCAGCAAAAATCGGGTTTTGAAGATGCTCCCGGAGATGTTTGTCGTTTTCCATCCGTTCTTTCGACGCCTGCCAGAATTCAACGGTAACTTCCATTCCGCGCTTGAACTGATAGCAGTTGTCTTTAAGCCAAAAGTAATTCTGAATCAGATTGTCACGCTCGTTTTTCTTCGGATCGTCGCTGTAACCGTCAGGCAAGAGCGGCAAAATATCATAAACCAGATTCAAATAAAAAGACTTGCCTTGCGAAGCGCCATTATGCGATTCAGGCGCCTCTGACAGATCGTCTGTAATATTAAAGACTCCGCCTCCTCCGGGCTTCGGCGCTGGCGTCATTTTGACAGAAAGACCTTTAGGCCATGTCTGCCAGAAATTTCTAAACAGAACCGCGCCGTCGGACAGTTCCAGATAGCCGTCAAACCGATCAGTCTCCTGCTTTTTGCCGTTGATTTCGACCGAGGCGTGGTTGAGTTCGTCCTGCAGAATCTGACACGAGTATTCGTCGTCACATATAACGGACATATCGAAAACGGACGCGGAACGAATCAGCGTAAACGGTTTATCCAGCTGATTGTTCCCGATTGTCCAGCGAGTTCTCCTCAAATCAACACCCTGATCTTCATCGAAATAGTCGGTCATTTCCATGCGCCAAACAAATCCCGGCTTGACCTCGTTTCTTGTTAATTCCAGGGTTTTCTCTTCCGCCTGATCCATGTTCTCCGCTTCGATATAGTTTCCTTCCAGACGGGTTGTAACGAGAACGTCTTTGCTGCTGGTAACCTGACTATACCCTTCATGGGGCGCATACAGTTTTCGACCGTCCGCCAGAACAATCTCCGATTCAAAGGGACCAAAAAACTCTCCGCAACTGCTGCCGTCCATGGGGGGAACATCGTCTTCGACCTCATCTTCCTCAAAAATTTCCAGCGTGTATTTCGTCGGTTTTTGAGGGTCCGTATCCGCTCGAAAATCGACGACAAGCCACTGAACAGAACCGTCCTGCCACCTGGCAACAGGAGTAAACTGCGCTTTTATCTTTTTCCCCGCCGGATTCTTCAGACGAATTTTCAAGTCCCCTTCCCATCCACCGTAATACAGTACGCCTTTCGCCAGCGGAACGCCGGACGTAACAGGCCAGTTTTGACGAGCGAATCCAGTCGGCTCGGAAACGTACAGATCAATAGACGTTTTGACCATTTTCTTCACTTCTGAAACGTCCTTCGACGACAAAGGAACAGTCTTTGAAATCGCCTTCCCGGAACGGTTCATCGGCAGCGTTACAATCGCTTTTTCGTAAGCGTCCCACGGACAGACGACAGCGTGATTTCGCAGTCCGGAATCCGATTCTACAATAGTTTTCGGCTTTGTTTTTTCGTCCCCTTCCTTTGGAATAAACGTAACTTCAGCTGGAGGCGTCGGGACGTTGGTCGTCCAGGAAATCTGAATGTAATCGTCGGGCAAAACTTTCCCGAAATCCGGATTAAACGGAGAGGCGCTGGCAATGTAATACTGCTGCAGATTGTCGATTGTTACTTCTTCTGTTGTCGGGACAAAGCGGATGTAGTCGTAGTACGCCCAGCCCTTGATTTCAGTCGCGTACCGGTCGTCGACCCAGAGTTCAAAAACGCCGTCGGAGATGTCGTAGATTCCGAAATCGTTCTCGCCGTGAATGTTGGACTTCGTCCACGTCTTCCCGCCGTCAAACGACAGCGCCAGCGGGCGATTCGTCCCGTTCATGAACACCCGATACCGACCCGCGGGAATGCCGGTGATTTTCGTATGGAGAACCGGCGCGCCGTCTTCCGGCTTTTCCCGGTCTGCCCCCATCGGCAAGACAGGAGTTGTAACAGACGCGCCGTTGGATCGTTTATGAATCACGTCGTCTTCCTTCGTCCAAATCTGCCAGTTGGACGCGCCCGGCTGATTGAGCTTCATCGCGTCTTTCGGCTCCGACCAGTCCTCAACTTCGTAGACCAGCCCTTCCAGCCGCTCGCGTTTCGTCTGCGCCCACGCGACCGCCGCGTTACAACAGACAGCAAATAACAGAATCCAGAATAAAGTTCGTTTCATGGGTTGTATAGGGAATAGGGAGTAGGGAGTAGGGAATAATAGGCGAGCCGGGAACGTCAGTTCCCGGGCATATTACCGATTGCACACGGTTGAGCCCGGATCGCGGCAGTCCCCTGCCGCACAACCGCGTCAGCGGTTCAATATTTCTAGCCGTGGGATTTAACCCACGAAGGCAATTTTTATATTTATCATACCGCTTTCGTTATAAGAATGGAATAGGGGGGAGAAAATTAGCAATTATCAATGAGCAATTAGCAATTATTCGCAAAGCGATAGACGAGCTGGGAACGGAAAAAAGAACGTATCCCCCCAAACAACAACGGCGGCGCATTTTATTGCGTCGCAGCGTTTTCATCCGTACTATCGCCTGTGTATTTCAGTACAGATACTATCGTCAGTTCATTTTACAGGGGGATGCCAATCCCAACGGGTCCGATGCCAATGCCAATACCAACGCCTCGAGGACCAATGCCTATGCCTATAGATGGTCGAATCCGTCGTCCGCGGCGCGGGGCTGGCTGTGGTGCGCGTTGAGTGCGTTGCGGAGCGGGTTGAGCGGCAGGGCGAGGCGCCGGAGCCGGGGTAACTTGATTATCCGCAGCGGGAGCAGACTGAGCGGCTGGGGCAGGTTCCGGAACTGGGGTAACTTGTTTATCCGGAGCGGGAGCGGGTTGAGCGGCTGGCGTCGGCGTCGGTCTAAAACGACCGTTGCTGCGATAACGACCTCTCGCCATTGCCGAGCTGCAAAAAGAAGCGCTCAGGCAAACAATAATCATTGCTACAATAAACTTCTTCATAAAGTCTGTCTCCTGTATTGGTAAGGCTGGGTAAAACCAAACGATTAAGTAAAACAAAAATCAAACTTAACGTTTTTTCTTGAATGATTGTCCTGAATCAAACCTAATTGATTGCTTATTTTATTATTATGACGAATAGATTAAAAATAAGTTCCGCAATTCAACAATTATTTTTCGATAATTATTAAAATTCCCAAATTTCTCTAAGAGCAGGATTTTTTAACACGGACCGACGCCAAAAACAACGGCGGCGCATTTTATTGCGTCGCCGCGTTTTCATCCGAACTACCGTCTGTGCATTTCTGTACAAAGTCGGAGGGCCAAGCGGTCTTAGGAAGACAACACTTAGCTACA
>JAZUMX010000384.1:0-6556 GCA_045603865.1 Thermoguttaceae bacterium | reverse complement strand
AAGCGCAAATTAATTTAAAGCGAACGAAAATCGTCGCCCCCATCGACGGCGTTGTCAAGTCACACAATTTTGAAGTCAACACGTACGTTCAGAAAGGAACGGTTGTTGCTACCATTCTCGACACGTCCAAGCTGGAAATTCAGTGCTTTTTGCACATGAAGCAGATGTCCTGGCTGTGGGCGTCGAGTAACAACAGCGAGAACGCCGAATCTTCGGACGAGCCTGTTATGCGCGGCTTTGATTTCGCCCCTACGGACGCGACGGTTTATTACGTCCTCGACGGTCAGCGGTGGAGCTGGAAAGGGCGTCTGACGACGTCCGACAGCGGGGCTTTGGATCCCAAAACCCGTATGATGCTTTGCCGCGTTACAATCGACAACCCGACGGACGTTCAGTTTGACTCTTACGTCATTCATACGACGGACACGTCTTTGGGAACTGTCGATAAAGAGGCGTTGGAGAAAGAGAAGAAAGCGAAAAAGGCGTCGCTGATTCAAACGCCGCCGCCGACTCTGCTGGCGGGAATGTATGTAACAATTGTCGTTCATGCCAAGCCGGAAATCCCGCTTTACAGCGCGCCGGAACGCGCCTTGCTGCCGGGCAACAAAATCTGGACGGCAACGGACGGCACGCTGCGGGAATACCGTATTCGCGTGGCGACTGTAACAGACGAAGGCGTGATCTTCTATGCGGATTCACAGGGCGTTACTGCAACTGACAAGGTGGTTATTTCGCCGCTGGCGTCGCCGGCAGAAGGGGACAAGGTGAACGTCTTATGAAAAACTTGTTCCGTTGGATAATTTCCAACACCCCCGCGATGAACATCGTCATGATCGTCGTCCTGGGCGTTGGAACTTACGCCGCTTTGTCGTTACAGCGAGAATCGTTTCCGAACTTCGACGTTGAAACGATTATGGTTCAGGTTCCGTATCCCGGCGCAACGCCAGAGGAGGTGGAAAACGGCATCTGCCAGAAAATCGAGGAGTATCTGCAGTCGATTGAAGGCGTAAAAAAGATGACGTCCACCGCCAGCGAGGGCATGGGCATGGTAACGCTGGAACTTCAAAACAGCGTCAAAAACGTTGACAGAACGTTAAACGAAGTTCGAGAAGCGGTTGACCGAATCCCGTCGTTCCCGGAATTGGCGGAAGATCCTGTCGTGCAGCGCGCCAAGATGCAGGAAACGATTTTCTCAATTGGGCTGATTGGTCCGGAAGGGTCGTCTGTAGAAAACACGCTCGCTTTGCGAGAGCTGGCGGAAGATTTGCGTCAGGAACTCATTCAGCTGCCGAGAATCTCCATGGTCAATCTGGTTGGCACGAAAGACTATCAAATCGACGTTGAAATCTCGGAGAATACTCTTCGCGCTTACGGGACGTCGCTGGACGCGATTGCCAAAACGGTCAGAGCGGAAAACTGTCAAACGCCGGGCGGTACGATTCGCGCGCCGTCTGTAGAAATCAACGTTCGTACAGACAACCGACGGTACACGGCTGGCGGCATCGGAACGCTCCCGGTAATTACAGACGAGGCGGGCGCCGTTTTGACGCTGGAGGACATCGGGTACGTTCGTGACGAGTTCACCGACGGTCCGGCTCTGGCTACGGTCTATACGCCGGATAAGAACGCTGAAAGCGCCGGAGAGAAAACCGTTCCTGTCGGGCGTCCGTGCATTGCTTTGGGCGTGTTGAGAAATTCGACTGAAGACCTCATTGCGATGGTCGATACGCTTCGCGCCTGGGTGAAAAAGAAGCAGCAGCCCGGCGAGCTGCCAGAAGGGTATACGATGATAACCTGGGGCGACCGTTCGGAAGAAGTCCGTTCCCGACTGGAACTTTTGGCGACCAACGGCATTCAGGGCTTGACGATTATTTTTGTTCTTTTGGCGGTTTTCCTTGACCTCAAACTGGCGTTTTGGGTTGCAATGGGTTTGCCGTTTTCCATCTGCTTAACGTGCTTGTACATGTACGGCTGCGGGCAGACGCTGAACATGATTTCCACGTTTGGATTTATCATGGCGCTGGGAATTGTAACAGACGACGCGATCGTCGCGGGGGAAAACATCTTTCGTCATCACGATATGGGCAAGGACTGGTTCAACGCCTCGGTCGACGGCATTACAGAGGTTATTCCCAGTATTACAACGTCTTTGCTGACGACAATCGTCGCCTTTTTGCCGCTGCTGTTCATTTCCGGGATCATGGGAAAGATTATTTACTCGATTCCGGTGGTAATGATTGCCATGCTTTTGGCGTCGATGTTTGAATGCGTAACCATTCTGCCGTGCCATCTGTCACATCGTAAAAATATCATTTTTACGTTCCTGTATCATTATCTGTACATTTTCGCGTGGGTTCCGGCGGTCGTGTTAAAGTGCAACAAGTACGCCATGGGCGGATTGCAGCGCTTTGTCAAGCGCATTTACGCGCCGTGTCTGCACTGGGTTTTATTGAATCGAAGCATTTTCTGCGCCGGTTTGATTTCCCTGCTTATTTTTACGTTTGGGCTGGTTTGGTCTGGAACGATTCCGTACGTCTTCTTCCCGAAGACTGACGGCAACGAAGTTCAGGCGACGGTCAAGTTTCCCAACGGCACGCCGGCGGAAGTTACCGACTACTGGACAAAGCTGATGGAGCAGAAGTTCTGGGAAATTGCGGACGAGTACGAAAAAACCAAAGAACCCGTTGCGGTGCGTTCGTTTAGAGTCGTCGGCACGACGCTGCAGTCTCGAGGTCACAACATGGGCGGCAGCTCTGGCGGCGGAACCGGACATACCGGCGGCGTTCAGGTGGAACTCATTTCCGGCGACAAACGAACGGTGTCCAGCATGGAAATCGCCGACCGATGGCGTCAAGCCGTTGGCGTCATTCCCGGCGCAGACGAGGTGGAATTTACTTCTCAAGCGTTTGGACCTCCGGGCGGAGCCATTGAATTCATGCTCGTCGCGAAAGCGGAAGACTACGAAAAGCTCGAAGCCGCCGTCGAAGAAGCCAAAAAACATCTTGCTACATTTGCAGGCGTAATCGATATTACAGATTCAGACGTTCCCGGCAAATGGGAATTCCAGATGAAAATCAAGGAACACGCCAAGTCGCTGGGAATTCACCCGCAGCAATTGGCTGAAACGATGCGCGCGGCGTACTACGGCGCGGAAGTGGAGCGACTTCAGCGCGGACGTCACGAAGTCAAGCTGATGGTCTGTTACCCGCGGGAAGACAGGCGAAGTCTGGCGGACTTTGACGAAGTTCGCGTTCGCGGTAACGACGGCGTCGAATATCCGATTACGGAAATTGCCGACATTGAAGTCAAGCGCGGGTACACGACCATTTCCCGCCATTCCCAAATGCGGTCAATTACCGTCTCCGCAGACGTCGAGGAAGGCAAGGCGAACGCTCAAAATATTACGTCCCAGCTCAAGGCGGGATTTCTTCCGCAGCTGATGAAAGATTATCCCGGCGTAAAAGTCCGCTGGGAAGGGCGCGAGGACATGAAAAACGAGTCCATGGGCAGCATGTACGTCGGATTTGTCGTTGCGATGTTCGCCATGTACATCATCCTGTCGCTGGAGTTCAAGTCCTACGTTCAGCCGCTGCTCATTCTGGCGATTATTCCCTTTGGCGTTATCGGCGCGGTGTTCATTCACGCTGCGTTCGGACAGCCGCTGTCGCAGTTCAGCCTTTTCGGCATGGTGGCTTTGAGCGGCATTGTCGTCAACGACTCGATTGTTCTGATTGACTTTTTGAATCGGGCGATTGAGTCGGGCGAACCGGTTCACGACGCGTTGATGAACGTCGGTCAGCGGCGATTTAAGTCCGTCATGCTGACGTCCGTAACGACCGTCGGCGGACTTCTCCCGCTGATTATGGAGACGTCGCTTCAGGCGCAGATGCTAATTCCGATGGCGCTGACGATTTCCGGCGGCGTTATGTCGTCGCTCATTTTGGTTCTGTTCTTTATTCCGGTGCTGTACTCGTACTACATTGACGGACTAAAGCTCATGGGAATCAATCTCCGCACCATGCTCATTCACAACGACAATTTAGAAGCCGAACCGGAACTGGCGGCAGAGTGATTCTAAAGTTTTTTAAGCCGCAAAGAACGCAAAGTTCGCAAAGAAATGAAAGGCGGTAACGGAGTGAGCGAAGCGAACGTAGTTACGCTTTGTTTGAAGTGTGCATACCCAAACGACGCAGCGGAAAACCTCCCCCGGATGGACTCCGCCCTCGGAGTCCTACTTGACGGCATAGCCGTCAAGCAACCGCGGAAGCTTCCAAAAATCTCTTACGCAGAACAACCCCTCCGACCTGCTGGTTCGCGGGCGTCTTCGCCCGCATCTGGACTGGCTCCCTCGCCCCGCCGCCCCTCCCCCATTCCATTCTCACGTAAAATGATTATAATAAACACAAACAGTCGCGGAGGTCGGGAAGTCGGCGTCCGCATATAACCTATACTTAACACAAAAGGAATTTTTATCGAAATACCTTTAACCAACAACAAAATTTGATATAAAAGCGACGATTAGCTTGATTCTTTCAAACTGAAAATTTGGCGATTTGAAGTACTGAAAAGAATTAAGTTGAACGCCCTCGCTGTATGCGTGGGCTTGTAGACTTATTCTGTCAGTACGGGTTCGCCAAATACCTCAGTTTGCAGGATATTTCTATCAAGTTCACGCTTTTTTATTGAAGCGAGGGCAGCCCATGAACCTTTCTCAACAACGCCGTGAAGAATCTATTAAGAGAATCAAAGAAATTCGAGATTTCATATCGCATTCGGCGCAGGACGAAAACGCAGGGCGTCTTCTGACCTATCTCAGCGAGTTGGAAAAGGAAATCAAAGGGAAAAAGTACGGTCTGGTTTTTGAAGAACATCGAGAGAAAATCGATGAAACGCTGGAAAACGACCTTCCCGTTTTAACCGAACAGGAAGACCTGTATATCGACAACGGCGGACAGATGAATTTTCTCATAGAGGGCGACAATCTCGCCGCGCTGCAACTGCTTCTTAAAACGCACAGAGGAAAGATTGATTTGATATACATTGATCCGCCGTATAATACAGGAAACAAGGATTTTATATACGATGATGATTATGTAGACAAAAACGATTCCTTTCGACACAGCAAATGGATTTCGTTCATGGAAAAACGATTGATGCTGGCGAAATGCTTACTGAAACAGGGAGGACTATTATTTATTTCAATTGACGACAATGAACAATCTCAACTCATTCTCTTATGCAATGAAATACTCGGTGAAGAAAACTGCATTGCTATTTTGCCAACCATCATGAATCTTAAAGGTAATCAAGATCAGTTTGGGTTTGCTGGCGCTCACGAATATACTTTAGTTTTTACGAACAATGTTAAAAAAGCAACCGTTGGTATGTTTCCAATCGAAGAAGAGGATTTAGGCGAATGGCAAATTGATAGTATTGGTTACTATAAAAAAGGTGCAAACCTAAAAGCTACAGGTACAAATGCGCCAAGTAAGAAAAGACCTAATTTGTATTATCCGATTTATATTGAAAGAGATGGTTCAATTAGCGTAGATTCACAAACAGAAACGTCTTTTGTTGTTTATCCAATTACCAACGGCGAGAAAATGTCATGGCGTTGGAGCAAAGAAAAAGTACGAAATGAGTCTTACAATTTAATAGTTGAAATAAACGGAAAACAGCAAATTTCAATTTATAAAAAACAACGCCCAGCTATTGGCGATTTGCCAAGTAAAAAACCTAAGTCTATTTTTTATCGCCCTGAATATAGCAGCGGAAACGGTACGGCGCAACTTAGTTCTTTATTTGGTTATAAAATATTTGCCAATCCCAAACCGTTAGAATTAATTATGGATTTTATCCGTTTGTCTAATTCAACCGCTACCGTCCTTGATTTCTTTGCCGGTTCCGGAACGACGGGACATGCGGTTCTTAAACTCAATGCGGAGGACGGCGGGACGCGGCGATTTATTCTCTGTACGAATAACGAGAATAACATTTGCCGCAACATCACCTACGAACGCATTAAGCGGGTTATTGACAAAGAAGGTTACGCCGCGTCTTTGAAATATTTTAAAATTGATTTCGTTCGCATTTCGGAGCGTCTATATTACGAGTACGCCGACGAGCTTCTGCTGCATATTCGAGAATTGGTCGAACTGGAAAACGGCGTCAATTTCCGTAACAATTCTGAAATAGCCATCGTTCTGACGGACGAGGAACTGGACGCGTTTATGGAAAATCGCAGCGCGCTGAAAGCCTGTAGAGCTTTGTACGTCGGTCATGACGTTCTGATTAACGGCAGGCAGAGCGCGGCTCTCAAAAGACGTAAAATCGCCGTCAACGTCATTCCACAATACTATTATGAAGAATCGTAGTCGTTATTAATTTCGCCGTTCGAGGAAAGATTAGAAAAGACGTTCCTCACAGCTTTAGCTATGAGATAATTAATATATCATACCGCAGCCCACAGCTTTAGCTGTGGGGGCAATTAAAAAACAAAAAATCGTAGCCCACGCCTTTAGGCGTGGGATTCCGAATGACATAAATAGTATTATAA
>JAZUMX010000383.1:0-3048 GCA_045603865.1 Thermoguttaceae bacterium | reverse complement strand
TCAGCCGGCAGGCGCGATTCGCGTATCCAATCACGATGTAACAGCCCTGTTTGTTTTTGGCGGGTATGACAAAGCCGAAGGCGCGAACGGAAAGCCTTTGTACGACGTCTGGAAAATGCAGCCGGTTCGCGACGAGGCGGGCGCGCTGAAATCCAAATGGACTCGTCTGGCAGATCTGGAATACAAGGGCGAACGTTTCTGTTCCATCGGGTCGACGGCGGTCGTTGTCGGCGCGCAGTCGATTCTTCTTGTCGGCGGCGTCAATGCGGACGTCTGGACGGAAGTCAACGAAAAGCTCAATACGCTTACCGGAGAAGAGAAAGACGCCTATTTGGCGGAGTATTACGCCAGAACGCCGGAATCGTTCAACTGGGAAAAGAGAATGTTCGTCTATCATACGGTAATTGAAGAGGGAACGTTCTTTGAAAAAGGGAATGTAACAATTCCCACGCCTGTCTGCGGCGCGGCGGTAATGAACTTCAACAATCAGCTTCTCATCGTTGGCGGGGAAGTCAAACCGGCGCAGCGATGGAAAGGATTGCAGGTTCTCAATCTGGCTCTTAACCGTTCGTTTGGAACGGTGAACTGGATTGTCTTTTTGACGTACCTGGGCTTGATGCTTCCCTTTGGGTACTTCTTCATGCGGAAGAACAAGGGCATAGACGACTACTGCAAAGGCGGCGGTCGAATTCCGTGGTGGGTCAACGGCGTGGCGATTTTTGCTGCGATGCTGTCGTCGATTACGTTCATGACCGTGCCCGCCATGACGTTTAGCTCGTCCTGGCGGCTGTACCCGATGACGATTGCGATTTTCATTCTCGTTCCGATTGTCATCTATCTGTACTTGCCGTTCTATCGGAGACTGAAAATTACGTCCGCTTACGAGTACCTGGAAAAGCGCTTTAACGTTTTCTCCCGGGTTTTCGCGTCGGCGGCGTTTATTATATTTATGGTTGTCCGCTCGGCGATTGTCGTTTATCTGCCGGCGCTGGCGCTGTCGGTAATTATCGGCATGAACCTGTTCGCCTCAATCATTTTGGTGGGAACTGTAACAGTCATTTACTCGACCATCGGCGGCGTGAGCGCGGTTATCTGGTCAGAGTTCATTCAGGCGGTTGTGCTGGTCGGCGGCGCGTTGATTGCCGTTGCTCTGCTGATTATGGGAACCGACGGCGGCGCGTCAGGAGTCATTCAGACGGCTCTCGCCAACGATAAATTCCATCCGTTTGACTTCAGCTGGTCCTGGGTGGAACCCGTCTTTTGGGTAACGTTTATCGGCGGGATTGTAACAAACCTCAGTTCGTACACGTCCGACCAGACGATTGTTCAGAAGTACATGACCACCAAAGACGAAAAGGCGGCTGCTCATTCGATTTGGTTTAACGGGATTCTGTCGGTGATTTGCTCGACCCTGTTCTACTTTATCGGGACGACGCTTTACGCGTACTATAAATCCAACGCCGCTTTGTTCGACTGGTCGTTGTACCAAAACGACGCGGTGTTCCCCACGTACATCGTTTCGAGCCTGCCGACGGGCGTTTCCGGATTGTTGATTGCCGCTATTTTCGCCGCGGCTATGTCGACCCTGTCCGCCAACTTCAATTCCGCGTCAACGGCGTTCGTGTCCGACTTCTACTGCCGGTTTATTCGTAACGATCAAGCCGCAGCGTTCAAAGTCGCCAAATGGGCGTCGTTCATTTCCGGAACGGCGGCGATTGCCTTCGCGCTGCTGATTGCTACGATTGACATCAAATCGCTGTTTATGGAATTCCAAAAAGTCATTGGGATTCTCACAAGCGGCCTGGCGGGGTTGTTCGTTATGGGATTGTTTATACCGAGGATCAACGGGGCAGGCGCGGTTGCCGGCTTGGCGGCGTCGTACGTTGTCAACATCGTTTTGATTTATACAAATATCGTTCCCGTCAAACCGCACTTCCTGCTTTACAGCGTTGCTGGACTGCTGGCGTGCGTTGTCGTCGGATACGTCGTTTCCCTCTTTACCGGCAAACCGACCATGGAACAACTGGACGGCTTGACGATGAAATATATGCCGAAAGAGGTAGATTAGAGATTAAAATAAACAGAATATATCCTGTGTTTCCATACCTGTTGTTGTGAGATAGCTTCCAGCCTCTAGCTACTAGCTATTAGCTTGATAAACCGGATTCGTGCGCTATAGCAAGAAGCAGGAATAACCAGGCTAGCAGCTAGGAGCTAGCAGCTAATAGCTGCTCCGCAGGCGCGGACTTTCCAGAAAAACCACTTTAACCAAGGAGATTTCAATATGAACAAATTATCGGGACTTATCGCCGCGACTCATACGGCGTTTAACGCCGACGGGAGCGTCAATTACAGCGTTATCGGTCAGCAGGCGGAACTGCTTCAGCGTCAGGGCGTCATGGGAGTCTATATTTGCGGGACGACCGGCGAGGGCATTTCCTGTTCCGTGGACGAACGCAAAGCCGTCATGGACGAATGGGTCAAAGCTGCGAAGGGCAAGCTGACGATTATCGCTCACGTCGGCGCGCTGGCTCTGACGGACGTTCAGAATCTGGCGGCATACGCCCAGAAAATCGGGTGTGACGCCTTGAGCGTCGTCCCCGCCAACTACTTCAAGCCAGGCAACGTCGAAACGCTGGTTGACTACTGCTGCGAAGCTCTCAAGACCGCTCCCGACCTCCCGTTCTACTATTATCACACCGGCATGTCGGGCATCAACCTGTCGATGGTCAAGTTCCTCGAATGCGCCGACAAACGCCTGCCCCAGCTGGCAGGAATCAAGTTCAACAGCGTTGACCTGTACGAATACCAAAACTGCCTGGCGGCTGTCGACGGGAAGTACGACATCACCTTTGGCGTCGACGAGTTCTTTGCCGGCGCGGTCGTCCTCGGCGCGAAGTCCGCAATCGGAAGCACGTACAACTACATGGCTCCCACGTATCTGAAAATCGTTCGCGATCTGAAAGCCGGCGACTTCGACGCGGTTCAGAAATCCATGCGAAAAGTCTGCCAGGTCGTTGACATCCTCGTTCAGTACGGCGGCGTTGC
>JAZUMX010000382.1:0-7011 GCA_045603865.1 Thermoguttaceae bacterium | reverse complement strand
CTTAACGCGCTGGCTGAACGTCAGGCCGCGATCGTGTCGCACACCCCCGGCTCGACCCGGGACTATGTAACAGCGCGAGTTCTCTGGGACGGCGTCCCGCTGGAAATTGTCGATACAGCAGGACGAGAGGATATTGATTCTGGGGAGCGGACATTGTCCGCGGATTTTGGGCGGGGAATACCCGCCCCCCATAAGTCTATTGCCGCTCAGGCGCAGGAACTGTCGAACGAACAAAAGGACACGGCGGATATTCTCGTCTTGTGCGTCCCGGTTGACGAAAACGTTATTCACGAAGACAACGCCGATTTAATTGTCCGAACGAAGTCGGATAAAGCGTCTGCGGTATCCAACAACACCGATGGAGAACTGTTCTGTTCCGCCGTAACGGGAGCCGGAATAGAAGAACTTCGTCAGGCGATTGTTAAGCTTGTTGCGGGTCGGTCGTCCGGACAGACGGAAATTCTGGCGTCGACGTCTCAGCGGTGCCGGGAACTGGCTCAGCGGGCGGAAGAGTTTCTGACCGCCGCGTTGGATTTATGCCGCGACGAGTCCGGTTCCGTCCCGGAAGAATTGATAGCCGAGAATCTTCGCCTGACGCTTAACGCTCTGGGAGAAATCGTCGGAGACGTCTGCACGGACGACATTCTGGAAGGCATCTTCGGTCGCTTCTGCGTAGGGAAATAGCGGAGAATTGGTATTCACAGAAATCTGCGTTGTCGATTACAGTTTGAAGTTGAAAACTTCCATGATCAGACGCCAGAGACGCTGTCCGCAAGTTTGGGGCGTAACGTAGATTTTCGCCTGACCGGTTAAGCCGGGGCGCATGAGGCGTTCGGAATTGTCAACCAGAACGCGGGCTTCGTAGCATTTTTCCTGCGGCTTTTCCAAACCGGTCGCCTGATCGGTTTCCGTCGCGATTTCTCCCCCGGATTTGTTCGACAGCCGCTTGGGCGCGAATTCAATCGGGTCTCGGGAAATGGACTCGATTTTCCCTTCGATTTTCTTAAACGGCAGTTCGTTAAGGTTGATAACGACTTTCTGCCCCACTTCGACAAAGTCGCGTTCTGAAAGGGAAATAACCAGCAACGCTTCGAGTTTGTCGAGGTCGCCGACGTAACAGAATTCCTTGACTTCTTTGGGGTTCATGTACGCGCCAATCGCGGTCGGTTCAAACAACGACCCGCTCCAGTCCGGAAGAATCCCCATGACTTCAGCGCGTTTGGTTTTGAAGTCTGTCGGGACGACTTCCCCGTCTATGCCGGCGCGAAGAATCAGCCCGGTTTTATATCGGGACATGTCCTGATACTGTTTTTTAACGGCGTTGAGCGATTCCTGAACAGCCGGGATTTCCTTATAGGCGGCGGCGTTGGTAACAGACTGATCTCGCAAGTTGGAAAGACGCGTTTCCAGACTCGCCATCTTGAACTTCAGGTTGTCAAGCTGCATGTCTTTGTCGACATTTTCCAGCGTCGCGATAACGTCTCCCTTTTTGACTTTCTGACCAGGTTTGACGTCAACCGATTTGAGCGTTCCGTCAATTGTAACAGAGATCACGTTCGGATTTGCCAAACGCAGCTCCATCGGAACGAAAACGCGGTACGGCAGCGGAACGAAAAGCAAAAAGCACGCCAGCAAAACAAGCCCGATAATCGACGGTATAAAATGACTCTTTTTCACTTTGTCCAGCCTTCCAGGGATATAAAAAAACTTTCCCAACTTCCACAAGGGCATCCCGACAAGCCCCCACAACGACATGATTATCATGAACTTGGCGATAATCTGAAGCCCGTAGTAGTCCAGCAATCGCCACAAGAAGAACATAATCGAACACATAACCACCCATCGATAAATAACCGACGCGATGGTAAAGATTGTAAAAAACAACTGGTTTTTCTGCGGCAGGAACGGGTCGTCCGGGTATTCCAGACCGAGAAACCATTCGCCCATTTTACGGCTTGTAATCGACGTCGCCTTCTGACGCATGTTCGGGATTTCCATGATGTCAGACAGAACGTAGTAGCCGTCGTACCGCAGCAGCGGGTTGGCGTTGAACAAAATTGTACTGACCGACGAAATGAACATGATGTTGAGGCAAATATTGTTCAGCAATCCCGGATTGGTAAACCACCAGATAAACGTGGCGATGGCGGCAAGCAGGACTTCGACGTAAATACCGGCAAAGCCGATCGCCGCCCGTTTCCACTTGTTGGGCAGCATCCACGAGTCGGAGACGTTGCAGAACAGACACGGCGTTAAGACCAGAATCATCACGCCCAATTCGTGACATTCCCCGCCGAAATGCTTGCACGTCAAGCCGTGCCCGAATTCATGAAGGATTTTTGTACAGCCTAAAACCGCCGCCAAAAGCAAGCCGTTAGTCGGCGTAAAGAACTGATAAAAACCCGGCAGACGAGAACGAAACACGTCAAACTGAACCATAATCAGCGACAAAGCCGCAATCATCAGAAAAACGCAAAACGTTACCGTGATCGGGTGAAACAGCCACGACACTTTCGGATACAGCCAGTTGAAAAACCGTTCCGGGTCGACGCCCTTGAATTTGATAGCCAGAATGTTGGTCGACGCCTGAAGCAGTTCTCTTCTCCGGCGTTCTTTGCTCCGCTTGAACAGCTGCCGCCCCTGACCGTTGACGCTGGTAAGAATCAGGCCGCTTTGGTGAAGCTGTCCCAAAAACGACTGTAACTCTTCCAGCTTGATTTTCTGCGGCGGAAACTCCGCTTCAAACTGCTGCTTGATGTCGTCCAGACTAACCGTCCCGTCGAGCATGTTGAGAATGGCGTATTCCTCTTCCTGAAATCGGTAATACTTCAGCCCAACCGGGTCTTTGACAATCCAATAGTTCTTCCCCAGGTAACGCTGACGGCGCGCCGAAAGATCCGGACGCTTTTTGAGCGTCAGGATTCGCGAACTTGCCGATACGAGACTGTCTGTTAGGGATACCATGGGGGAATTATAGGAATGAGGTGTTATTGCAAGCTATTAGCCATTAGCTTCTAGCTATTAGCTTGGAAATTTAAAGCTGGCAGCTAGAAGCTAGAGGCTAGGGGCTATTTACTCAATAGTAACTATCGCGTTCATACCAGGCTGGAGCGCCCAGAAGCCGTCTTTTTCAACGATGTTGTCAACGTCAATCCAGACTTCATACGCGCCGCCGGACTGAACAACCGGGTTGGCAAAAACGACTCTTCCATTGAAGGTCATGCCCGGTTTCTGAACGACGGTAATTTTGGCGTTATGCTTCAGCACTCGCTGCAAAGGAATGCGATTGATGTCAAAAGTCGTTTTGACGCGGAGTTTTTCAAAATAAACGACTTTGACAATCGGGTCGCCGGGCTTGACCCATTCGCCTTCGTTGCGGTACTTTTCAACAATAATTCCGCTGATAGGCGATTTGACCACTCGGCGGGTAACGCCCAGCTTTGCCGCGTCGAGTTCCGCTTTGGAGACGTCGACCTGATACTTGGAAATTTCAAACTGGTTTGTCGACTGCTCAATTTGGAGCGTCGCCTGAACGACCGACAGTTCCAGCTTTCGGATTTCCGTTGCGGGAACGGCGCCGGGAACGCGGGCGAGTGTCTCTTTTGCAGACTTTAGTTCCGCTTCCGCTACGTTTTTAGCCGCTTTGGCGTATCGAATATTGACGTCGTTGCTGGCTTCCCGTTCCGCCGCGTTGAGCTTGGCTTGCTGAACCTGAACCGACATCTTCGCCTGCTCGTCGTCGATTTGCGCCAAGGGGTCGTCTTTCTTGACTTCAAAACCTTCGCGAATAAAGAACTTTGTCAAAACGCCCTGTTCCTGAGCGGGGACTTCAGCCTGATCAATGGGCATGATATGTCCTTTTCCCTGATTGGGCTCCAGCTGAGCGTCGTACAGGTCGCTGTCTTCCATGTTGTCGTACATGGACGGAGTCGGGTTCTGCAGGGCGCGGTCGTTATTGGCGTCTGGCAAATCATACGATGAATTGTCGTCCGCCGCTTCATAGGGGTTTGACGTTGGAGCGTCCAGAGCGGATGGATTGACCAACAACGGGTCGTTAACCTCCGCAATTGGTTCGCTGGTTGGCGGAGGAAGCTGCGGCGGAGGGATGATTCGTCTTTTTTTATAATATAACTTTTGAGGTTGAGCTTCTGGAGCTGCATTTTCCTGGACAGTCTCGATTTCAGGCGTTGGTTCCAAAACAGACGCGTCGTCGGGAGACTCCAAATCAGGAATGTCTGCAACAGGAGGCGTGACAGTTTCGTCCAACGTCGGCGTTTCAGGAACCTCGTCTGGAACAGCCGGTTCAGACGGGACGGCGGCGTTGTCTGGAAACGCTTCGTCAATTTCCGGCGGAGCTGGAATGTCTTCCGGCGGAGCTGGAATGTCTGCTGAAACCTGTCCAAACAAAACCAGGATAAAAGTTATCGTATTGAGCATTGTCTTTTAAAAGTTGGAAATTAATAACTGATTAAAACCATCTAAACCAAATCTTGGAATAGAAGAACGCAATCGCGTCGTGCAGCCAGACGTAGCCAATCGGACGGCGTCCGCAGTAAACGTTGGCGGTAACGGTTGCGCCTATATTCGGATTCTCAATATCCTCTTTGTTTATTTTAACTTTCATATTGATAGTCGGTCCTTCCTGCCCTCTGACTTCCGCCGTCAGATGAACTTCGTCAAGCGTTCCCTTAAGCTGGACGCTGGGGTTGGACGCGAGAATGTATTTTACCGGCAAGCCTTTGGCGTCGGGCGAATCCTTTGCCAAAAGCTGCTGCGCCTTGACAATCTGCCCGATTCTCCTTTCCGGCATGTCGAGCGACAATTGCCAGTCCCCGTCGGGCTGAGCAATTGACATGAGAATCTGTCCGCGCTGAACCGGACGCCCCACGAGGTTTCGCTGAACGTCCCACGTTGTAATGACGCCGTCACAAACCGCGCAGACGTCCAAATCGCGAAGCATCTCCATTTGATGACGAAGCTGCGTTTGCTGACTGAGCAGTTCCTTTTTCAGTTCCAGGATTTCGCCCTGAATGCGGTTTTTATCGGAAACGGTCAGAGCGCGCTCTTCCTGTAACGTTCTTTGTTTGGACTGAATGTTTTGTAAAATCGCCTCGATTTTTCCGCGGGTTTCGACCTGAGAAATCTGAAGATTGATGTTTCTCATTTTCGCCAGACGCGTGCCGGGAACGACGGTAACTTTGCCGGAGGCGTCTTTTTGCTGAGTCGGACCGACGACTTTATCGCCATGCTGAACGTAAACCTGGTCAATTTCGCCGTCAATTTCTGCGTAGACTTCCCGGCGGTCAACCGGTTCGAGCGTTCCTGTCGCCTCGATATCGAAGTCGGCGGGAATAACGCAGACGGCAATAATCGCCGCTAAAATGGCAAGGAGAACCAGAATTGTTTTTGGCAGCGTTCGCGCCTTGACAACCCACGACATGTTCCCGATAAATCGCCATAACGGCATGAGAAACAGACGCTCATGCTCCAGCGAGTTGCCCATCGCCTCAACGGCGTGTTTGACGACGACGTCCGTTCGTTGGCGCATTTGCTCTGTTGGCCGGCTGTTTTCAATCAGTTCGACAACCAGCGCGCCAATCGGAGCCGGCGGCTTTTCCCGGAGTTTGGGATCGTCCGGGATTTCGTCTTCCGGAATGGACTTCATCAACGGCAAAACCGCCACCATTTTAGAATGGGATTCGTCGACGTATTCCTGAAGAGCGTCTTCCACCTGCGGCGCGAAATTGGTTGTGTCGCCCATGTACCACATCGGCTCTTCGACTGCTGTAACAGCCGTTGCCAGCTTGTTAAGAAGCCGAACCGTGTTGCTGCGGTTGTCGAGGATGTCCTGACCGCTGATCGCCACGATTTTAGAGCGTTTTCCGTACTGAATCGCCACGCCCAGACGGTCGCATTCAATCAGACGCCGCCCTTCGTTGGCGATTGTGTACGCCGTCTGTTTGGGATCCAGACTGGTGTGAATCAGACGGGTAAATTCTTCAAGCTGATTCCACAGCAGCTGACGATCCGAAAACGAACGCAGCTGCTTGTTTTTGACGTATTCAACCGCAATCTCGCACATCTGCGTTACAAAGCGCAGATAGCCTTTTTGCGTATGCGCCGGCGTGTCGGGACGCTGAAAGATTTCGACAACGCCGACTGTTTCCAGGTCTGTTGCCAATGGACCCAAAACGAGCAGAAACGGCGTCGGGTTGCCCGCTTCGCCTTCGGCAATGTCGACGGTTGACGAGTTCGGCATAACCAATTCGCCCTCTTTGGATTCCAAAACCCTCTGGAGAAGCTTGGTATGCTGTTTGAGCGCTTTTTCGTCTTCGCGAAGATTCGTTTCCTGTAGATTAACCTGACTTTGCAGCGTCAATCGCGAGCCCTCAGCCAGAGTCCAAATCGCCCCGCCGTTCGCCGCCAGCGCCGTAATTACGCGAGTCAGAAATCCGCTGTAGAACTCCGCCGGAGCAACGTCCGACCGAGACAGCTGCGTAATCTCTGTTACCAGTTCGCGAATCTGCTTTTTCGTTTGCTCAATCAACTGCGGATCGAGCGAAGATTCCATACTCATATTGGGTTCCCGTTCCGATTATTGAATATCAGGAAATTAATATATTATATTTACTTTGTCGGTTTGAATTATAAAACCGTTCCCAACAAAGCGCCTAAAGGCAATATTTTCTACAAAATTCTCAATCTGACATATTATTTTTGCCAGAAAAAATCGAATTATATTATAGTATTCTATAAATATCATACAGGAAAAGCGCTTTTAGTTCAATAGCAATTTATCCGCCCCCGGTATGAATATCGCAAAGATTGAATATAATAAAAGGGAATAGGAAATGGGGAATAGGGAATAGTTGTCTTGTCCTGGTATCGGTTGACAGAAAGGTCAAAGATGGTAAAACGATATACAGACGCATTTCGTCAGACCGTGGTGTCAGAAATCGTTTCAGGCAAGTGGAAATCGGTTTGGGAGGCATCTCGAGCCTACCGGATAAC
>JAZUMX010000381.1:0-6781 GCA_045603865.1 Thermoguttaceae bacterium | reverse complement strand
ACCCGTGGCTCGCCTAAGCGTAACTTCGTTCGCTACGCTCTCTCCGTTACCGTCTTTCATTTTTTTGCGAACGTCCTCCGCGTCTCCGCGGCTCCGCGTGAGATTTTACTGGCGCTTACACATACCGTTTTGTTCGCCTAACGGCGGAACTGCGTAATTCCGCTCGCTTCGCTTGCTCCATTACCGCCTTTCATCTATCGGCGAATCCGGCGTTAAATTGCTTCCTTTCTGCCAAATTGGCAGAGGGGAAAAGTCTAAGATTGCTGTTAATATTGGGTTTACGTTAATATACGTTGGGATTGAGTCTTTTTTGATGGGGTTTCACGATTGGCATAGAATTTGCACTTTAAGGGGGCAACGTTATTTTTGGCGCCAGATTGGCGCTGGGGCGAAATGTTGATTTCCCCTGTACAATAAATAACGCCAATTCCAACAGTAAACTATCATATTACATAACCCATTTAACGCAAGTCTGTAAAGGAGTTTTAGACATGGCTAAAAAAGCAGCGGTAAAATCCATCGACCTTCAGCCTCTCGGAGAACATATTCTTGTCGAACGCGAAGACAGCAACACGGTAACCGCCGGCGGCATCGTTCTGCCGGATTCCGCTAAAGAGAAACCGTCTCGCGGCGTCGTTCTGGCGGTTGGAAACGGCAAATTGCTCAAGGATGGCTCTCGTTCCACGTTCCAGGTTAAGCCGGGCGACCGCGTTCTGTTCACCTCGTACGCCGGCATCGACGTCAAAGGGTACGATCGCGACCTGCTTATCATGTTCGAGTCAGACGTTCTGGCGGTAATCGAATAAACTGACGTCCAACGGCGTTATTACTTCCCCAATTTTAATAACAACACAACAGGAGAACATATACAATGGCTAAGATGATTGCGTTCAATCAGGAAGCGCGCGATGCAATGCGCCGCGGCGTTGAAAAGCTGGCTAAAGCGGTCAAGGTAACTTTGGGACCGCGCGGTCGAAACGTTATTATTCAGAAGAGCTTCGGCGCTCCGCTGGTAACCAAAGACGGCGTTACCGTCGCCAAGGAAATCGATCTGGAAGACGTCTACGAGAACATGGGCGCGAAGATGGTTCGCGAAGTCGCCTCTAAAACCAACGACGTTGCCGGCGACGGCACAACCACCGCTACCATTCTGGCGGAAGCCATTTTCAACGAAGGACTTAAAGCCGTCGTTTCCGGCGTCAATCCGCTTCAGCTCAAACGCGGTTTGGATAAAGCCGTAGACGACGTTGTCGCCAAGCTGTCGGAAATGTCCATCGCCATTAAAACGAAAAAAGAGATGTCTCAGGTCGGATCCATTGCCGCCAATAACGACAAGGAAATCGGCGACCTGCTGGCGGACGCCATGGAAAAGGTCGGCAAAGACGGCGTTATTACCGTCGATGAAGGCAAGTCCCTCAAAATGGACGTCGAATGGGTCGAAGGCATGCAGTTCGATCGCGGATACCTGTCTCCGTATTTCGTTTCCGATCCTCAGAAGATGGTCTGCGAACTGGAAGACGCCTACGTTCTGATTTACGAAAAGAAGATCAGCAACATCAAAGACATGCTCCCGGTTTTGGAAGCTGTCGTTCAGTCCGGCAAACCGTTGATGATTATTGCTGAAGACATCGACGGCGAAGCGTTGGCGACGCTGGTTATCAACCGTCTGCGCGGCACGTTCAAGGTCTGCGCCGTTAAGGCGCCCGGCTACGGCGATCGCCGCAAGGCGATGCTGGAAGACATCGCTATCCTGACCGGCGGAACGGCTATTTTTGAAAGCCTCGGCAAGACGCTCGAAAACGTTACTCTGGCTGACCTGGGTCGCGCCAAGAAGATTACCGTCGATAAAGACAACACGACCATCATTGACGGCGCTGGCAAGTCCGCCGACATCAAGGCGAGAGTCGAACAGCTTCGCCGCGAAATCGAAAAGGCGACTTCCGACTACGACAAGGAAAAGCTCGAAGAACGACTGGCGAAACTGGTCGGCGGCGTTGCTAAAGTAAACGTCGGCGCGACAACCGAGTCCGAAATGAAGCAGAAGAAGATGCGCGTTGAAGACGCCCTCAACGCCACTCGCGCCGCGGTTGAAGAAGGCATCCTGCCTGGCGGCGGAGTCGCTCTGGTTCGAGCCGCTAAAGCCTGCTCGCCGGACAAGAAAATGACCGACGACGAAAAGATCGGGTACAACATCATTCTTCGCGCCTGCAAGTCCCCGCTGACTCAAATTGCCGACAATGCCGGCCAGGACGGCGGAATCGTCTGCGAGAAGGTTTCAGAAACCGAAGGAAATAACGGCTATAACGCTGCCACCGGCGTTTACGAAGATCTCGTTGCCGCGGGCGTTATCGACCCGACCAAGGTTACCCGCACCGCATTGCAGAACGCTGCGTCCGTTGCGTCCATGCTGCTCACCTCCGACGCTTTGATTGCTGAAAAACCGAAGCCGGAAGCTCCCGCGCCCGCCGCGCCGGACATGGGCGGAATGTACTAATCTGCGCCCGCAAGGCGGTCAGAACGCTCTGTAAAACCTGACCGCCTTTGAATTCTGTTGATATCCTTAAGCGGATTGTATAAAACACGTTTTGGAGGAATGAACCCCGGGAGAAGTCAAAAGCTCCCGGGCAGTTTTTTTAAATGCGTCTTTTTTAGAAAATTTTTGTAATACTCCAGCCGGTTCTTTCGTATATAGGTATTATCCGGCGGAGAATTGTTTCTGTCGGAAAGCAGTGTTCATTGTTTTTTTATAGAGAAGGAAATAATATATGGTAGAGTATCAGAATTTTTTCGCCCGATTCTCTGGTAACGGCGGTCGAATGACTCTTAACGAAAAGAACGATTGCTGGGAATACAATTGTCCCGGCAAAGGCAAGATTGTTGTCTGGCTCGACCCGAACGACGAAGAACAATGCGTTTTTCTGAAAGTTCGATTTCTGGACGCCGACGGCAATTCGATGTCTAAAAAAGAATGCAAGGCGTTTATCTCCTGCGCGATCGTATTAGACCCGATGGGCATGATTATTCTGGAATTCCGACCAATGCGAGTGGAACTGATGCGGGTTCTTCCCTACAGCGGTTGGACGAAGCTCATTCGTCCAGAAAAAATCGTTGGGTTGCCTGCGATGATACTGTTTGCAAAAAACAGTTTTGACGTTGACTATTTGCTTATTCCAGAACGTCCCGAATTCTTCCCGCGCGAAGAACGTGAAATGACGCCTGAACAGGAAGAAAAACTTAAAAAGATGGAAGCTTTTAAAGAAGAAATGATGGAACAAGATAAAATAATGGAACAGGAAGCCCGCGAAAACATTCAGCGTACAAACGAAGAATGGGAAGAGTGGGAACGCCGTCAGGCGGAAGAGTGGGATCGCTGGCAGAAGAAGGAATCAAAACAAGAGCAGAAAAAAGAACTCGACAGAGGGGAAGGATCGGGAGAATAAATCACACAGCGGCGCTCTCGACCGCTTGGGAATTCAGGATTTTTGATTTAGAATAAAATAATCAGACCGTTTGTCAGCGCTGGCAAACGGTCGTTTTGTTTTTCTTGAAAGCAGAGGATATTTTTTGTAACGTTTCAGTCGGCTTTCTCGTATTTATGTATTACTTGCCCGACGGGGTTGTTTCCTGTCGGGGGGTCTGTTCCCTGTTTTCATGGAGAAGGATAGAGATGGTAGAGTATGAAAGGTTTTGCGCTCGGTTCTCTGGCGCCGGCGGTCCGATGACGCTTAACGAGAAAGACGGTTGCTGGGAATACCTTTGTCCCGGCAAAGGCAAGATTGTCGTCTGGCTTGACCCGAACGACGAAGAAAAATGCGTTTTCCTGAACGTCCGATTTTTGGACGTCGACGGCAATCCGTTGCCTAGATCGGAAAACAAGGCGCTAATTTCCAATGTGATGGTATTTGATCCGATAGGCATGATCATTCTGGAATTCGCGCCAATGCGATCAGGGCTGATGCGGGCTCTTCCCTACAGCGGTTGGACGAGAATCCTTCGTCCAGAACAAATCGCTGGATCGCCTGGGCTGATATTTTTTGCATCAAACTGTTTTGACGTTAACTATCTGCTCATCCCGGAACGTCCTGAATTCTTCCCGCGCGAAGAACGTGAAGTGTCGCCTGAAGTGGAAGAACGCCTTAAAGAAATTGATGCTTTCATAAACGAAATGGCGGAAGAAAGGAAACAAAGAGAACAGGAAGCCCGCGAAAACATCCAGCGCGCAAACGAAGACTGGGATGAGTGGGAACGCCGTCAGGCTGACGAAAACGACAATAACCGCGGCGAATAAACGACCAACGGTTTAAGGTTCATCCGACAAGTTGGCGCTTGTGAACTAAAAGATGGTTAATTTAGGGTCTCGTTAGTCCCACACGGAAAACACGGATGAGACGGATTCACACCGATTGATTTTTTCTTAATTCCAAAGTCATTATAAAACTCAATGGATTCTTTAAATGCCAACAATATTTTAAAATAATTTAAGAGTATAATTTAACCAATCGGTGAAAATCAGTATTTCGCGGGGGCTTACGCACCCCGGCTCGCCAAAATCCGTGAACGGACTGACCTGCACATAACGCCAGACGTCAACTTGCTGGAAGCGCCTTTTATATAATTAACGACGACGTTACGGTTTATCGGAGTTCGGGCAGACGCAGTGGAACTGACCGCAGCCGGGGCAGCCGCAGCCGTACTTTTTATGGACTTCTTCCGTCAGGTCGATTCCTTTGACGTTGGCGATTGTCATCAGCCACGCCAGGACGTCGGCGAATTCCGGACCGAGTTCGTGCTTTTTGCTTCCGCGAATCGCCGCCGCCAGCTCGCCGACTTCTTCCATGAGCCACATAAACGTGCCTTCCGCTCCGCGTTCGACGTCTTTTTCGTAGTACATGTCTTTAATTAACTGCTGAAAATCACGGAGCGTGAAATCCGCAGCAGGTTTCTGCTTTTCTGATGTCATGGTTTAGGAAATAAGGTTGGTTTTAGGTTAAAGCGTCAGAACCGCGTTTGCAGTTCCCTATGTTCTAATAAGCTCTATTGTACACATACTCTGGGACTGTACAAGGAGGAACCCCGAAAAAACTGTAAAAAGGGCGCGTCCCTTTCCTGAAAATCCCTTTTTAAAACTCCTTGACAACGCATTCGTCCTATGTTATAATATTTATGCAACCTCATCAAAAACGACGTTTTTTGAGGGCGCCTGTATTGGATTTCTTCGCGAAGTCCAGTGCAGATGGAATCGTTTTACGAAAAGAAGCTATTGAGCAGGGATCGGTTGCTGAGGTTCAGATTTACTGAGAACTGTGAGATGGTTTCGAACAAAAAGTCTGTTCAAGGATTAATATTACAGGCAGAATATCGAATTCTGTAAGTTATTCAAGAACGAATATTGAAGTCCTAAAAGCGAAAAGTCCGCCCGGGCGTTCGCCATCTTGTCCCAAAGTGGCGAACGCGCATTGAAGAGTGAAGAATTCAGGCTTAAATAACCTGGAGTTGTTGATAAGAGCATGTCTTTTATCAACGGCGCCAGGAACCCGGACGCGGTAAATTTTTTTACCACGCGGTAAAATTGTTTACCGCCGGTAAATTTTTTTACCGCAGATGGGATAAAGCAGATTTCTTTTCTATTGTTTTTGGCGAGGGCGGCGCTTTTTGGGACATCAGGAAAATTTATTTTTTTGCGAGCGACGGCGTTACGGTCGTAAGTGCGGAAATCAACCGAGTGGCCTCTGGTCATGCTTGAACCCTGACAGGGCGCAGGCGGTGAGTTTTTCCTGTGGGCCTACGGGTGAAACAGGGAGACTTTTAGTAAACGCGGGAGTCATGTAAGTAGTGAACGTTGCAATGTTTTTCTTCTTTTCGTTCGTTCGCGGGCGGAAAGCGGATTGGACGTTCATGGTGGCGGAGTTCCGACCCAACGGACGAAGAAGCTTCGGTTTCGGCTGTCTGGCGGGTTAAGCCTTTCGCTGAAGAGAAATCTTCACTCATCTGTGCATTGCAGGTGATAAACGATTCCATTTTTTGTTATTCAACAAATCATCAATGGGAGAACAGTTATGAGCATTCAAACGACTTTTACAAAACAGAAACGCGAACTTGCCAAGGCGCAGGAACTGATTCAGTCGATTCGGGCGCAGGAAGTGCGTCAGATTCGATACAACGCGAAAGGAAAGATGGAGACTGTCCAGCGGACGTCCTGGCTTGTCGACACGCCGGAATCGTTGGCGAGTCAGGTATTCCAGATTATTCGTGAAGTCGTGGCTCAGCATGGCGCGCGTCAGCAGGCGAATTCGGTGAATAAAGGCCGCTTTGAGTTTGCTGGAATCAAGGCGGACTTGACCGTCCCGCAATGCCGCGCTTTGCAGGACGTTTTAGGCACGTTAACCGCTCTTGTGAACAAACTCCCAACAGAAAATAAAAGTCACGTCCCCAACGGGGAAATTGACGGCAGACCGGCGTATATCATGCCGATGGAAAACGTCATGAAAGAATGTGTTCGTTACGTCCCGTATGAAGAAAAGGATTCGACGCGCGTCAGAACGTATGAAGAACGCTATCAGGAAGTCGATTACAAGACTCAGAACGCTGAAATCGACTATGGATTTCCCGTCCTCGTGATTAAAGCCATGAAGGAACTGCTTTCCGATCTGTCGACGGCGATTCAGGTCGCGATCGATGAAGCCAACTCCCAGCCGCAGAAAAAAGACGAGGAACTGGAACGGGTCATCGGCAAGATTACGGAAGTCTTTGAAAAGCAGCTGCAGCGGTGAAATCCTGCTTT
>JAZUMX010000380.1:0-2182 GCA_045603865.1 Thermoguttaceae bacterium | reverse complement strand
GCTACGATCCGACTTCTGGTTACCAACATGGCAGCCGCGCAGAGCAGCCGAATCGAGTTCAAAGAATCCTGGTTCGATCCAGAATCCGACGACACGCCCGAAGGCGTTAAGCCGGACTTGAACAGATACAAGGCGTAGGGGAGCTGCTAGCCTCTAGCTACTAGCTACTAGCTTTTTAACTATTTAATTAAAAGTTGGCAGCTAAGAGTTACGAGGCTCCAAGCTAACAGCTAGAAGCTAGGAGCTAATAGCTAATCAATACCAACAATTTACTTTAATCATACATCAACCATGAACTTAACTCCTGAACAAACTGATATTGGGAAGAAAAACTTCCTCGCCGCCATGGGGTCGACTGTCATGGCGTCTCCGACTGACGCGAACGCCTCACATCGAGATTTCCTCCGCGGCGCGATTGAAAAGAATCTGGCTTCCAAAGCCGGGCTGGGCGGGTACTATTACGGATATTCCGAACCCGACCGACCGGTTCGCGTTGCCGTTTTGGGTACCGGCGACGAAGGCAACGTCCTTCTCGGCGCTATCAACCCCAAGTTTATCGAAGTCGTCGCTATTGCCGACATCCGTCCGTACAGCATTTCCCGCGCGTTCAACGGCGACGTCCTGGGCGGAGAACTCGCTCAGAAATCCCGCCTCGGCTTGTGCCGCGTTTACGGCTGGAAGGATGAAACGGAAGCGCGTCAGCACGTTAAAGTCTTCGGCGACTACCGCGACCTGCTCAACGAAGCGACCGTAAAAGATCTCGGTATTGAAGCTGTGATTATCGGCTTGCCGCTGCACCTGCACGCGCCGGCGTCCGTTGCCGCCATGCGGTTGGGTCTTCACGTTTTGACCGAAAAGCTGATGGCGAAGACCGTTGGTCTGTGCAAGCTCATGGGCCGCGTTTCGGAAGAAACCAACAAGCTCATGGCGACCGGGCATCAGCGTCACTACAACATCCTGTACGAAAACGCGTTCCACGCCATTCAACAGGGGTTGCTGGGCGACCTGCACTACATTCGCGCTCAGTGGCACCGCGCCAACCTCCCGAAAAAGGACTCCTGGCAGCCGCCGATTCCGAAATGGATTATCGATTCCAAAGACAAGAAGTTTACCGACACTGACCTCAACCTGTACTCCGGTTTGGAAAAGCAACTCAAGAGCTTTGAAGCCAAACGCGACGCTCTTCTCAAGGCGAACTCCGCCGAAGCCGACGTTTGGATTAAGAAAGTCGAACAGCTCAAAGCCAAAATGAACGACGTTGTCGCTCCGGAAATCATCGAAAAAGCCGGGTTCAAGCCGCAAAAAGTCGTCGGCGCCGACGGCACGGTTTACTATTCCGCCCCGGCGGCAGAAACCATGATTCGTTGGCGTGTGTGGAACGATTTCGGCGGCGGCTTGATGGTTGAACTCGGTTCCCATCAGCTCGACGCAGCCGGGATTTTCATTTCCGCCATGCACGGCGGCGTCAAACAGATGCCCATTTCCGTCAGCGCCACCAGCAACCGTCCGATTTTCCCGCCAGACCGTGACATCGACGACCATATTGAATGTATTTTCGAGTTCCCCGCCCCGGGTTACGATCCCAATACGGAAGAAGACCGACGCCGCAAGATTGCCGTCAGCTATTCCGCGATTAACGGTAACGACTTCGGCGGATACGGCGAAACCGTGTTCGGCACCGGCGGCACGATGCAGATCAACCGCGAGTCCGACGTCCTGCTTTGGCAGACGCACAACGTCAACGATTACTGCGACGTCGTCAAAGTTGACCAGGCAAAGGAAAAGAACGCATTCAAAAAGAAGTATCCGTGCGCGCTCAACGTTGCCGACAAGCTGGACGAGCTGAGCTATTCCTACGGCATTCAGGCGTTCCAGAACGTCAGCCGCGGTTATACGGAAGAACTGGAACACTGGGCTTGGCTGATTCGTAACATCGAAACGGCGGAAGACAAGAAAGCCGCGTATCAGGACAACCAGCCACACTGCAAACCGGCGGTTGCCATGTCCGACGCGATTCTGTCTCTGGTTACCAACATTGCCGCGAAGAAACACGAGCAGGTCAAGTTCCAGAAAGAGTGGTTTGACATTCATCCCGACGCCACGCCGGACGGAAGCAAAGTCGAACTACCGTCGTAACAATCCATTTCGTTTCAGGGGTCGTTTTTCTCATAACTGAGAAAAA
>JAZUMX010000379.1:0-2956 GCA_045603865.1 Thermoguttaceae bacterium | reverse complement strand
TATTGGCAACGCCGCGGGGGTCTTTCTCGTCGGCAAAGTCTGACCAGCAGGATCGGAACGGAGCAGGGTACCCTTCTACAATCAGAATCGGCGTGTCGGGATGCGCTTCTCTCAATTTGAGAACGCCTGGTACGAGCCGTTCCCGAATCAGTTCCGGCGTCATGTTGCGGTTGCAGTCCAGAACGTAGACCGACGGGTCGAGTTCCGCAAACGCTTCCATCATAACCGGCTCCATCCTTCCGTTTCCGGAAAAGCCGAAGTTCAAAACGTGCATGTCCAACCGGCGCCCGGTCATGGCAACCGCACAGTTGGCGGTTCGGGAAGAACAGCCGCCCTGTAAAATCGACGTCCCGTAGAACAGAATCGGCTTGAGCTTGCGGGCTGGCGCCGCTTCAAAAATGGCTCCCTTTCTGACGCCGATTCGGAACTTGGAAATCCCGTTGTACGTTGGGAAGTAAATCATGAATTCCCGTTTCCCGTCCGGAACGGCTTCGCTGCGAATCGGCTGAACAACGAGGCTGTTTGAAAACTTACCGCCAATCATCTGGGCGAATCTCCATTTACCGGAGGAGTCGCGGCCGTAAATATCGACGCCGCTTTTCCCGGTTGCCGGCATGTGATACATCGCCAAGTCCTTGCTCCGCAGTTCAAAGGAAATATTCATCGGGCTGTTTGTTACAAATCGCAAAGCCATCCCGGCGGAAGCGCACGCCAGATTTCGCACTGCTGACGGGACTTTATCCATCCATCGTTTCGGGAACCGGTCGAACGGCGTATATCGTTCTTCCCCTTCCCAGGCGCGGCCTTCGATGGGCATCGTCGCCGCATCGTACCAAACCCAGCCGTCTTTCTCTTCCACCGGATTGAACCCGATTTCCGGCGCGGCGGGCTGCTGGGCTTCTTCCGCCTTGACCGCAGCCGCAGCCATCGCCGCCGAAATTGCAGTCGTCTGAATAAACTGACGTCGTAACATTATAATCTCCTTTCGATATTGAAATATTTTGTAATCTGTCAAAACGTACGTTTATTATAAACCGTCAAAGAGAAAAAATCAACCGGGAAAGAAAAATTTTTCTCTGCGTTCTTTGCGGCTTTAAAATTCTGCGAGCTGTCGCTCGCGACCCGAGAAGCGTTTTCGGCTGCGTCGCAGTATGCGAGCAGGGCAAAGGACAAGGCAAACAAGCCTCAAATACAATTCTATGTTCACTATTGACAACACCTTTTCATCCGTTTATAATACAAGCGTTTTATTCGTCGTTATCATCAGGAGTCGTTTACTATGAAATTGTCCTCAACGCTTGCAATTATCGTTATTATCTGTCAATGTGCGATAAACCAATCCAGCGCTGATTATCAATCAAACAGCATTACCGCATCAGGACAAAAAAACGAAGCGGTTCAGAGCGCAGATATTTCTGACTATTCGTTTTTTACATCGGTTGAAACTTTGATTTACGGTAAAAATATTGATATATTGAACGTTCCTCTTCAGATAGAAGACGGCGTTTCTTCTCTCGAATTGAATTATACGCTTCAAGACCTTTTCCCGTCATTAGCTTTTTTGATAAAAATCAGGGCGCTTGCTAATAGAATGGACGTCTTTCCAGTTGATTTAATAGCTCGAAGAGGGGAGTTTTGTTATTATCCTTACGGAGGCTGGACGAATATTCACCTTCGTACAGATTTAAATTATTCTCAATGGAAACTTTTTTTCTCTTTTTGCTATTTAGCGTTGCACGCAACAGATGAGGATGTTGAATTCTGCATTAACGCGTTGCCTAACGAGAATCCAAAGGTTCAGGCGCTTCTGCTGTCAGTAATATACATTCACTCTTATCCCTGGTCAGACGCATTGATAAAATACAATCTCGACGTGTGCGATTATTCCAACAATTGGAGTTGGCTTGGGAAAAATATCATGTGTTTCCAGTTCAACTTTAAGAATAGCATTCGTCCGGATTCGGAATGCCGACAACGATATAAAAGTATTATTTCGCAATATGTTTCAGATGACAATATTGCTTTCGATAAATACGAACTAAATCATACACAGTATCAGTTTCCAATCAGACTGCCATATACTATATCTAATCTGAATAACGTAGTATTAAAAAGTATAGAATATGAATACAATTATGCTCAAACGCGCAAGAGTCTTTGTTACAGCATAAAAGAACAGTATCCCGATAACTATCTTTCAATGATTTCAGATATACTGTACATATATTTTGAAGATGATTTATTTATACGCTTTGAAGGTTTTGGAATAGGTCCACGTGTTGGCAACGCCAGTTATAAGCCAAAAACAGTTGGACAGATTGCAGCGCAGCTTTTGGAATCGTGGGCAGCTCCAGACCCTGTGAAAATACCGCATTGAGAAGATAATAAAACTGGCGATTTCTTTGCGTTCTCTGCGTTCTTTGCAGCTTAAAAATTTTGCGGACTTCGTCCGCCTTGAAAAAACTTAGGTCGCCAGCAAGCTGGCTCCCTTTTAAAGAAGTTTTTTCAAGGGGATTTGGAAAAAGAACATATTCAAGGAGAAAGAAAAAGCATTTATTAGAATTTATGCAAGCGACCAGCGGGAGCGGTTATTGGCAGGCGCGCGGGAGCGCGGATTGGGAGCGGCGCCTCGCCGTGAGGGGAAAACCTTTTTTGAAAAAAAGGTTCTTCCCCTCAAACTCCCCTTTCCTAAAAACTTTAGTAAGGGGAGAAAAAACAATTAGCAACGACTATTCTTCGCAAATTACCCGGAATCCGACGTTGTAGACGCGCTGGTAGGTCGGGAAGCCGATTCTATACCCGTTGCGGCATTGAGCCGGACGATCGTTCCAGCTGCCGCCGCGGGCGACTTTTTCCGTATCCAGATTGCCGGCGTTGCGGCCGTCGTTGGCGTTGTACGGATAGGCTTTGTAGTCGGACAGCGTCCATTCCGCAACGTTGCCGTTCATGTCGTACA
>JAZUMX010000378.1:0-1951 GCA_045603865.1 Thermoguttaceae bacterium | reverse complement strand
GCCTTGTCGTATGAGCTGGGAGAACGCTGGGAACTTCTGGGAGAGCGCTGGGAGAAGCTGGGAAAGGATTAGATTATCCCAGCAATTCCCAGAATCCTCCCAGAAAATTCCCAGAATCCTCCCAGTCTTTTAGCGGGTCATTGGACAAGGCGGCGTCAAGCCGCCGCATTCCCCGCGCAGGCGGCTGCTTAAAGTTTAAAATACAAAGCGAGAGTCCCGCGGGTGCGGAACTCTCGCCTGTGAAAACATCGCTTTGTTTAATCCCACGCGGGATTGTGCTTGCTTTCTATGCTCATGCGGCGTGACGCCAATCGATGTCGTCGCTCCACAGTTCGTTCATAACGTCGGCAACGGTCTTGGAGTCCGCTTCCGCCGTCTGTTCTTCTTTGCTGTCCTCTTTCTTGGCAACGTCCTTCTTCAGGATAACGCCGCTGGTCATGCGGTTGTTTTCGTTCATGAACGGATACAAGTCCAAAGTTCTTTCCGCCTGATCCCACTGATAGTTGTACTCGAAATCGTCCAGCAGATAGGATTCTTCTTCCTCTTCGACAATCTGTTTGATTGCCGCCGGGGTCGGCAGAGCCGCGGGCTGAGCGGCTGGCGCATCGCCGCAGGTGCAGACGATAATCGAGTAGTCCACTCTCCAGTCGCCCGCCTGGGATTTGCCGTTGTTGGTGTCGCGAGTCAGCATTTCGAGGTCGTGATCGCAGTTCTTGCCGTCAACGTTGAAGTCGACAAAGTCCGGATCCGCTTCCGTATAGGCAGCGTAGTCGGATTCGTCGAAGTTGTCGATAACGCCGTCGTCGTTGAGGTCGAAAATAACCGGGACGATGTCGGTAATCCAGACGTCGTTGAACTTGACCAGTTTCGGAGCGTCAGCGCCGTCTTTGTAGGAGACGACCAGATAGCCGTCAACGTCGGTCAGAACCAGATCGTCTTCGACGCCATCGAGAGCAATGCCGTTTTCGTCGCCGTTGCCGTCAGCCTGAGATTTCGGCGTGAGCTTGATCTGAGCCAACAGGGCGTCTTCGTCGGCGCCATAGTTGTAATCAACGTCGATGGTGATTGTAACAATCGTTCCATCGTCGGAAATGTCAACCGTGGTGCCGGGCAGGTCGAGAACGCCGCCGACTTCGTAGTTTTCGTTGATTTCGATGGTCGCAACCATTTCGCGTCCTTCAACCAGACCGACGATGTCGCTTGTCCAGAGTTCCAGGAATGCCGGCGTCCATTCGTCAATCTGCGGAACGCTTTCCGGTTTCTGCGTGTCGGTCGCGTTAGATTTGGTTGTAACAACAACGGCGTCGAGGTCAATCTGAACCAGTCTGCAGGTCAGGCGGGTCGGGTTGGAATCGGTGTAATGATCGCCGTCGCCGATCGCGGTAACCTGTATTTCGTAGGTTGAGGCGTCGATAACGTTTTCAATCGCGAAGCTGAGTTCGTCTGCGTCGAGAACGCCGGAAGTATTCCAGGAGGAATGAGAGCCGGAAATGCGCCATTTGACCTGGTAGCCAGAGGCGTTGTCGACGGCGTCCCAGGAGACGCTGATGCCGTTGTTGGAGCTGGTCGGAGCGGCTTTGCCGTCGGGCGAATCGAGCTTGATCTTGTCGGTCGTCGCGCTGGCGAAGTTGGAGTACGCTTCTTCGTGGTCAACGTCGGCGTCGTCTGGATAAGCGATAACCTGGAAGGTGTATTCAACGCCCGGTTCCAGACCTTCAAAGACGGCTTGAGAATCGGTTGTTTCATAGGAATCTTCGCAGTCGTCGCCGGCGATGCTTGTCCAAGTGTATTCGACCTTGTAGTAAGCCGCGCCGTCAACGTCGTCCCAATCGACGGTAATCGTCTGACCTTGGGCTGTTGCGGTAATAACCAGATTGTCGGTAATCGGGGCAACTGCCCAGGTCGTGGCGACGTCACACGCCGGGTCGGCGTCGATGTATCCGTCCGCTTC
>JAZUMX010000377.1:0-2303 GCA_045603865.1 Thermoguttaceae bacterium | reverse complement strand
CCTGTTCGCTGTTCTTGGCGATCAGTTCGCCGCGTTCCTTCTTAAGCTGGATGTTCTCCTGCGCCAAGGCTCTGTAGGACTCGTTCCCTTTCTTGTTGGCTTCCTGCTGACTGAGCAGTTCCTGTTTGGTCTGCGCCAATTGAATGTTAATCTGCGAGTTCGACGCCTCCAATGCGTTGGTTCGTGCCTGGTACTGCTGAATCTGATTCCGCATCGCAGCCATCTCCGGCGGTTCCGCAGGCGGCGCCTTTCTCCACGGTACGGACTGACAGCCGACGGTCGTTACAAACATTAAAACGGCAAGTAAAAGCGTAGTATTGTATTTCATGGCTTTGTTTGGGTGAGTAACCACTTAAATTTGATAATTTGTATAATCCACAGCATCGCTGCCATCAACGCCAGGCAGACCAGCAGGAGTAATAAAACTGTCGACGCGCCGAGCAGGTACATCGGCAGACAAAAAGTCCAAAGGAAATCAAAACACAGGAACCATATCGCGGTTGTGAGGCACAAAAACGGTCCGAGTGGAACGTGACGCTGACCGAAAATCAGCATGATCACGCCAACAATCAGCCCGGTCGCAGGCGACAGGAAAAATATAACCGGAATCGCCTGCCAGCCAGTAAACGCGCCGATCGCCATCATGAGCGTAACGTCGCCAAAACCGATAGCTTCCATGCCCAGCGTCAGCCGCCCGACAATTCGCACCGCCCAAACCGCCAGTCCGGCAAACGTCATGCCGAACAGCGAACTCAAAACGGCGTTTTGACGGTTGACGTCTGAATTGCACAGCGTCCAAATCGTGGCGCTTAATCCGATTATCGCGATTGCCAGCGTTGCAAACGTCAGCCGTTCGCGAACCAGGCGGAGGAAGTACAATCCCAATCGACGCCGGATTCTTCTCAACCGGATGGGACGGAACAAAAACGCAAAGGCGAAAAACGCCCAGCAGCCGCACGCCATCAGGATTTTCGTTCCCAATTCCCATTTCGGGGCAAGGTACGGCGCCGCAAACGTCAGCGGCGTGAAATTTTTAATCGGGATAAGCGTATATTCCGTTTCAGTTACGTTCAACGGAGCGTAAAGCTGAACGTGAACGAACAGCGTATGCGTCGTTATCGCCAGCGCAATTCCCGCTGCGATCCCCGTCAGAGAAATCAGGTCAGGAATTATCTTCCGGCGAATGTCACACAACGTCGCCGCCAGCAATATTATTGACAGGACAAAAAATCCGATAAAATTCTGAAGTCCCATCGGGCGAAACAGGCTCGCATCCCAAAACGAGCTTAATCTTGTCGTCCAGCCTTCAATCTCATAATAATGTAACAGGTTGGCGATCCCGCCCCGATGAATAAACAGAGCGTAAACGCCCGTCAGCGCGGCGGCAATCAACGGCGTCCAGAAATACGTTTCCAGCTTTGCAGCGCGCCGGGCGGATTTGACGTAATCTGCCGGGTCGTCTCCATTCGGAATGGAACGTGTTATCAAGTCGAACCAGATCGCAACGTAACGCGAGTAGCGATTCACCGCCCACGCCATCGCCCAGCTGACCAGAAATATAATCGTCAGCTGCGCCAACGCCGGACGGCTGAGAAACCATTCCGCCCATTCGGGTTTAATCTGCTGTAAAAACTCTGGTTCAAAACTCATTTCTTCATAACCGAAAAATCTGTCTGCGGATTTTCTGTTAATCCTTTTCCAGACGTCCGAATTATAGGTTACGTTTTGAAAAAAGCGTCGAATTTTTGGAATTTTTTAATAAATATAAAAGTGGGTAATTTGCGGGGCTGATTAGCTAATTTAGACAAGTATTGACAAGGGAAATTTTGGGGGTATAATCTTAGGGAGTAGGGAATGGGGAATAGGGAATAGTTTTTTCGCCGAAGGCGAACCCCTATTGCCCACAGGCTGTTGCCTCGATTCATGATTAATCGCATTTTAACTGTCGTAATTGCCGTTGCCTGTTTAATAAGCATCGGATGCAATACGGAACAGACGCCGGTCAACGAAAACGAGATTCGGGTGGTGTCGCTTTCTCCTAATTATACTGAAATTGTCTATCGTTTGGGGGCGGAAAATCTGCTCGTCGGACGCTCTGACGCCTGCAATTACCCGCCGGAATCCAAGTCTGTCCCGATTGCCGGTCAGTACGCGTCGCCCAATTGGGAAAAGCTCTATACGCTGCGCCCAACGGTCGTTCTGTCCGCTGACTTCATCGACGACAGAATCCATAACACGCTTCTGTCAAAAGGAATAGACGTCTATCGGAACGACCCGAAAACGTTCGACGACCTGTTCGAGGC
>JAZUMX010000376.1:0-2869 GCA_045603865.1 Thermoguttaceae bacterium | reverse complement strand
ATTTTCATTGACGGCTTACGCCGTCAAGTTGTAGCCCGGGGACGGGCTACATCCAGGGGACGTTTTCGACTTCGCAATACGGTATTTCCCCCTTCAAACAAAGCGTAATTCCGTTCGCTTCGCTCTCTTCGTTACCGCCTTCCATTTCTTTCATTTCTTTGCGTCCTTTGCGTCCTTTGCGGCTAAAATTCTTAACCAGCAGAGTAGGACGGCAATCTGGGAGAAGCTGGGAACTGCTGGGAGGTTCTGGGAATTTCTGGGAAAATCAAACGCCGGCGTCCGCTTTGCGTAATTCCGAAATCGCCTATTCTTATCGCCTCTCCTTGATTTTCCTGCTAAATACGGTATGATATATATTATAGGAACGGCGCTTTGCCGTCCCATCCTACCTACCCCAATTAGAAAACAGATTATTATGCAAAACTGGACTCCGGATTCGTGGAAAACAAAAAAGATTAAACAGGGATTCCCCTACGAGGATCAGGCTGAACTGGACGAAGTGTTGGTTAAGCTGAAAAGCTTGCCGCCGCTGGTAACGTCGTGGGAAGTCGAAACGCTCAAAAAAGAGCTGGCTATGGCGGCGGAAGGGAAAGCGTTTCTTCTGCAGGGCGGCGACTGTTCCGAGACGTTCGCCGGATGTACGAGCGCGCAAATCGCCAGCAAGCTGAAGATTCTTCTCAAAATGAGTCTGATTCTCACCTACGGCTGTCAGAAGAAGATTATTCGCGTTGGACGTTTTTGCGGTCAGTACGCCAAACCCCGTTCCAAAGAATGGGAAACGCGCGACGGCGTAACGCTGCCCGCCTATCGCGGAAACATGATTAACCACCCGGAATTCTCGCCGGAAGCCCGACGCTGCGATCCGAAACTGCTGCTGGACGGCTACTGGCATTCCGCTATGACGATGAACTTCATTCGCGGTCTGGTTGACGGCGGGTTTGCCGACATGTACCATCCGGAACTGTGGGATCTCGATTTCCTTGACCTGACCCAGCAAAACGAGGACTACAAGAAGTTCATCAACACGATTTCCGATGCGATTCGCTTTATGGAGATTACCGTCGGGCGCATCAGCGATTTGAAACGCACGATGTTCTACTGCTCGCACGAAGGACTTCATCTGGACTACGAACAGGCGCAGACGCGTCTGGTTCCGCGCCGTCCGCAGTTCTACGATCTTACGGCGCACATGCCCTGGATCGGAGACAGAACGCGCAACATCGACGGCGGACACGTTGAATTCTTCCGCGGCATCGCCAACCCGGTCGGCATGAAAGTCGGCCCGACGATGGAACCGAATGAGCTTGTCGATTTGATCAAGATTCTCAATCCGGAAAACGAACCGGGCAAAGTCGTGCTGATTCATCGATTCGGCGCCAACAAGATTCAGGACAAACTCCCGCAGCTGATTGAAGCGGTTAAAGCGGCGAACCTGTCCGTCGTCTGGACGTGCGACCCGATGCACGGCAACACGATTACCACCAACGCCGGCGTCAAAACGCGATACTTTGAAGACATTCTGGGCGAACTCCGTCTGGCGTTTGTCATTCACCACTGCGAAGGCACTCACCTGGGCGGCGTTCACTTTGAACTCACCGGAGAAAACGTTACTGAATGCATCGGCGGAAGCTGCGGTCCGACGGAAGATGAACTCGGAAACGATTACCAGACCGACGTCGACCCGCGCCTGAACTACGAACAGTCCATCGAAATGTGCCTCCAGATTGCTCAGTACATGAATCAGGCGAGATCGCATGCGAAGGAGTAGGGAGTTGCGAGTTGCGAGTTGCAAGAGAGACGTTTGTGAAGCGCTTGCGTTTTCCTCGTACCGTAGGTTAAAATCCACAGCAAAAATATAAACTGCTACGCGGTTTTTAAGGATCGCTTTGCGTCTGTTTTTTAATCTCGCAACTCGCTACTCGCAACTCGCAACTTAATTAATTACCAATTATGAAAATATTACTTACCAACGACGACGGCATTCTCGCGCCCGGTCTGGCGGCGATGGCAAAAGAACTCGCTGCTCTGGGAGACCTTGCAATCGTCGCGCCTTTAATGGAACAAAGCGGAGCTGGACATGCAATCACCTTTCTCGCTCCGATAAAATATCGTGAGGTGTCCGTCAACGGTCAGTTTTGGGGCTGGGGAATAGAAGGCTCTCCCGCCGACTGCGTCCGAATGGGGTTTGAAACCCTGCTCGACGCCCGACCGGACGTCGTTGTCAGCGGAATCAACAGCGGATTCAACGCCGGCGTCAACGTCCATTACAGCGGGACGTGTTCCGCCGCAATCGAAGGGCGTTTTTTCGGCGCGACCTCGTTTGCCGTTTCCATTCAAAAAGACGCTCCGGACTTGTACGCTGCCGCTGCTCGAATCGCCGCTCAGATTATTCGTCAGACGCTGGAACGTCAAACCGGCTCGCCGCGGCTTTACAACCTCAATATGCCCAATCGAACGATCCAGGCGTACTTGGACGGCGTCGAGCCGGAAATCGCCTTTGCGCCGATGGACAACCGCCTGTATGGAGAAAAGCTCATTCGCGGCGAGAGTCCCTTTGGGCTGCCGTACTACTGGTGCTCCGCCAACGGGCTGCACGATCCGCCGGAATTCCGGTCTGATATAACAGAACTCAAAGAGGGAAAGATCGTTCTCACCCCGCTGGACTACAACATGACCGATCGCGGGTATATGGATTCCATGACGCAATGGGGGCTGAACGTGTCAACCGACGTCCCGCCTGCTGAACCCGACCCGGACAAAGAGTACCCAGATGTGTACTTAAAGAGAATGTAATTTGAGGCAGTAGGCAATAGGCAATAGGCAATAGTTTACGCTTCGCGCCTTCTCGCAACTCGCTACTCGCTCCGTG
>JAZUMX010000375.1:0-5964 GCA_045603865.1 Thermoguttaceae bacterium | reverse complement strand
AACGACATGGCTACGATCCGACTTGAACGCAACGCCGGACTGCTCGTTGTCAACCGGGACGCAGACGACAGCCATCGTATTCTCCGGGACGGTAAACGTCCAGGTAAACGTGCCGTCGGCGCATTTCCAGGAACTTTCAATTCGACCGTTGGGGGAATCGTACCAGCCGCTGGCGTCGGTTATCTGTCCGCACGGCTGGGGAGCGAGCAGAATCTCTTTAAATCCGCAAGACTGCTCCGTCTGACGTATTCCCAGCAAGCCTGCAGTAAACCATTCCTGAGCGTGACCGAACATGCAGTGGTTCATGGAACTGCCGGGTCGATTCCATGCCTCGGAGAGCGTCTTCATGCCGTAGTTTTCCAGCATGTTGACGTAGCCGGGCGACGACTTCCGCATAATAACTTTCGCGACGACGTCGCTGCGGTTCTCTTCCATGAGCGTTCGGAGCAGATAAACGAAAGCGACCTCGCCTGTCGTTGGGCGGTATTCCATTCGTTCGATGGACTCGATAAACTTCTTTATGACTTTGGGTCGCTGATTGTCTGGAATAAGATGGAACGCCAGAGCAAAGGCGTAACTTGCCTGTGAGTCTGTAGCGACGACGCCGGTTTCCGGGTTGTAGTACGCCTTGAGAAACGCATCGGTCGCCTCCTGCGCCAGAGCGTTATAGAATTCCGCTCTGTCTGGCTTGCCCAGGATTGTTGAAATCCGGTTCATCAATTGAGCGTTGTTAACCAGAAACGCCGTTGCCGGCAGTTCAATGGGCGTCAGCTGGGAAAAATACTGTTTATCGGTCTTGTCGCTCCAGTCGTACCAGTCGCCCAGCCCGCCGAGGGGAAGCCCTTTGTCGTCACGAGTTGAAAGAATGTACGCCATGTATTTTTCCATCGTCTCGTACTGACGCGACAGAATTTCCGTATCGCCGTAGAACTTGTACAGCAGCCACGGAATCTGTACCGTTGACGCTGACCATTCCGGCGATTCCGACCAGTATCGCTGCTTAAATCGGACGTATTCCGGGGCGGTGTTGGGAACAAAGCCGGACGGCTCCTGCGCCTCGGTAATGTCACGGCAAGTCTTTCGGTAAAGCTGATGAATGTTGAACCGATACATAATCGACGGTCCCATCAGGTGAGCGACTTCCAGCCAGCCGAGTTTTTCTCTGTGTGGGCAGTCGGTCAGAACGTGCTGAAGGTTGCTGCGAACGGATCGGGAAATCATTGCTTCGATATCGTCCAGCCACGGCGCGGACGAATGGAACTCGCCGGCTTTGGCGGAGGACGTTGTTGTAAACTCCGCCTCAATGCGTTCGACAAACGGCGCATCGGCGTCTTGAGCGTTGAGCGTCGCTCCGGAAATATAGATGAACTGGAATCCCCAATACGTAAAATGCGGAACGAAAACGACGGGGTTGCGCGCCGCGTTGAAATCGTCTGGAAAGGTTATCGAATAGGAATGTCCTTTCCATGGGGTCTCTTTCGTTTCCGCCAGAGCAACTGTAACAGTCTTGCCCGGCTTCCCGAAAATGGTCAATCGGGGACGTCCGGAGAAATTGTACCCGAAATTCGCCTCGATTCTGTTGTCCGCAAGCGTTTGGACGGATTCCGGCTTGAGGACTTCCGCCACGTATATATCCGGGTGCTCCTGACGTCTTAACTGACCGGCAGGCGGAGCGCTCGACAGAGCCGCGGCGATCCAGCCGTCGTCGTTGTACGGCGCTGTATTCCAGCCGACCAGACTCTGTGACAGAACCCAGTCCTCCCCGCCGTAGACGCAAGAGAACGAAATTGGTCCGGCAGTCGTTTTCCAGGATTCGTCAGAAACGATTATCTGCTCAGAGCCGTCTTTGAACGTAACGACGATTCGCCCAATCCATTGCGGCTGCCCGAACGATCCTTTATACTTGACGTACCGTCCGCCGGCAACGTTGTAGAATCCGTTTCCCAGCCAAACGCCCAGAACGTTGACGCCGGAACGAATCTGATTTTTGATGTCCCACTGATTGAACAGGCACGTCTTGTTGTAATTCGTCCAGCCGGGCGACATGGGCGCGCTGACGGTTTCGCCGTTGACGTCCAGCTGATAGAATCCCAAACCGCAAATCGACGCCGACGCGGAAACGACGTTCTCCGCCGGCTGATTGGGTTCAAACTCCTTGCGAAAAACCGGGAGCCCCTGAGGGCAGTCGCCGGAAATCCACTGAGCGCCAGCCAGTTCCGGGGGAATGGTCGTCTGCGGCTCGTCAGCCAAAGAGTTTATGCAAAACGTTACAGCTAAAACGGCAGCAATAAAAAGTTTTATTCCTCGATCCATGGAATTAGTGTGGTAAGACAAGAGTGGCATGTGGTAAGTATTAAGTTAGCTAATTTGATAAAAAAACTAATCGATTGTCATTGTAACGCTATCAAATTGAATTGAAAGAGGATTTCCGCATCTCCATGTTGACAATCCTGTCGAGGCTGGAACCGTTATTAACTACGTTCCCACCTAAACGGATATAAAAAACGTTTGTTGAGTTGCTTTCATCTGTTTTTTTTACTCTTGCGGTTCCGGTTCCTTTTCCCAGCGGAGACCGGAAACCGTCAGTTTGCCGGATTTTTCCAGAGCGGTGCGGAGGTCCGGCAAGTCGTATACCTGTAACGCTCCGAAAACGACGCTGGCAAACGGGGTTGTGGAATATCCTCCGTTTTCGACCATGTTCGTCCAGCTGACAAGCGTGTTGACAACGATCAGATGGTCAAACGTTTCCGGCTCGCAGAATTCCGCGTGCAGGGCTGGTATGGACGCCTCGTTGACGGCGATACATTCAACGCCCGTCGCTTTGAGTTCCGTTCTGAGGAAACGGTTCAAAGAATACAGGTCTTCAGCGCGGAATCCGACGTACGTCTTATTCAAATTAAAGGCGAAATAGCAGTCGCAGCCGTCCTGACCGAAATGCTCGTTGCTGAAATACGGCTGTTTGAACTGCTGCGTTTCGCCGTATCCTCGCAAATCCACAGTTAAAACCGGCTTTCCGCTTGCCAGAAGACTGTTGACCATTTCCGCGCCGTCGGCTTTGCCATTGTCGCTGACAAAAAGCGTCGCCTTCGACATGTCGGCGTTATGGGGAACCAGCCAAAGAGCGGTCAGATACAATTTCGGCTCAACCTGAAAGATGATTCTCGTCGCCGTCGCCAGAACTGGGGTTTGACCTTCCCCCGCGGTAATCAATTCTGTAACGTCTTCAGACGACAAAACTGTCAGAATGGGGATGTCTTTGGATTGACGGAACTTCGCCAGCTGACTTTGATTCGCAGTTCGTCTTCCGGCGTCTGCGACCAGAGTTCCGCCCGTTTGGCGGCAAGTTCCTTTGCGTAATCCCGGTTGATGTCGAACGTCGTTCTTGCCCCGGGAATGTCCTGGATATTGCCGTTTGGAGTAACGTAAAGCTCTTCGTCCGTTAATTCCAGATCTCCGTCCGGTTCGACAATCGGGTCTGCTTTATTTGGACCGACAACCGCTTCGCTGCCGCCGACCAGGAACCGGCGCATAAACCGAACGGTCGCTTCTCGCAGAAGCTGGTCAAATCCGTGCGTGTTGTACGTCTCCGCCAAATTCATGCGTTCTGGATACCCCAGCAATCCAAACATGCGTTTGCTGTATCGATAGGTATCCCACGTTTCTTTAATCGGGAAGAAGTCTTTTGTCGCGCAGCCGATCAGGGTCGGTTTTGGAGCGTGCATGATGCAGTAGTCGGGATGATCCATGCCGAAGTCCAGCTGACCGAAAACGTGCTGTTCCGCATCGGCTTCCGGATTTCCGCGCCGATACATGCCCGTCAGAGAAGTCAGATAGCACATCGACGCGGCGACTTCAATGCGTTCGTCCAGAGCCATTAAAAACGCCGTTTGAGTTCCGCCGCCGGACAGCCCGCACGCGCCGATCATCTTCGGGTTAATATCCGGACGAGACTGCAGATAGTCGATTCCGCGCATGCCGTCCCAGATTTCAAACCAGCTTGTATTGCGTCCCAACGCCATGGAGCCGATTCCCAGCAAATTGTGAGCGTCTACGGAAAGCGGGGGATTGGGCGTGGTAAACTGAATTCGCTCGCCCTGGTCAATCGGGTCAAAGCTCAAAACCGCCATGCCGTTGAGAGCCATCAAAGCGGATCCGCGCTGAAGTCTTACCGCCGCCTTTCCGTTGAGATTGTGTCCGCAGGAATGCAGAACGCCGGGCCACGGCTTGGGGTATTTCGTTTCGTCCGGGAGATACAGGGTTGCTGTAACCCAGAAATTGGGCTGGGATTCAAAGCGGACTTTTTCGATTGTATACCCTTCTTTTTGAATCGTTCCTGTTACAACCGCATTGAGCGGATTGCGTTCCGGGAACGCCCCGATTTGCTTAAAGAAAAAGTCTTTGCGGTCTTTTTGGTACTGAGCGATCTGTTCCGGCGTCTTTGTCTTTTCGTAAGTGTCGATCCAGCGCTTTTCCGCTTTATCCAGAGGGGTCAGCATCCATTCGTGCATCATAAATCGATTTTCGCACTCGACGCCGTCCGCCGTCTTGACAATTCCCTTCGGCAGAACCGGCGTGGAAAGAACGTCCTGACTGACAATCGGTTTTGTTTCTTCCGCAAACGCGCCAGAGGTAACGACCAACGCCAGAACGATTGACGTTAAGATTCTCTTCATGAGTTACTCTCCTTGTATGGTAAATGAACAAATTAAAATAATCCATTTGTCGTTTATTATAACCGCGCGAATTTCCCTTGTCAAGACAGCGGAAAGAGAAATATCAGTTGGCGGGCGCAGCCGCCTTTCATTTTCTTTTCTTTTTGGTATAATCGCATTTATGAGTACATCGACATTGAAATCAAAACTGCGGAAATAAATCCTGCGACGGCGTCTGGCGTTGAGCGAAGACGCTCGATCTGCAAAATGGGAGTGCGATATTTTTCAGTAGTGGAACCGTACCGGTCTTTTTGAGGCTGTTTGTTGCCCTCGTCCGGACACTTGCCGTCGCAGCCGTGCCGCCCGGCGGGGAATTCTTTATGGATGTTCTTAAAACTGTGGAGAGCCAGAACGCACTGCTTTTGATTGTTTGTACAGCGCATTCGTCGAGCCGCTTCCTGCGCCGATTGAACGGCAGGAAGCAACATTCCGACCAGAACGCCAATAATCGATATGACGACCAGCAGCTCCACCAGCGTAAATCCAAATCGTTGTTTCATACTGCTTAGAAGTTTCTTGGAATCTCGTATCCCTTGGTTTCCTGACGAGAGTAGAACGCAGCTGCCTGCTCGTCGCCGACAATTGTTTCTGTCTTCGGATCCCATTTGACGACTCTGTTCAAACGGGCGGCGATTGTACACAGGTGACAGACGTTCATTGCCTGGACATGAGAAACGACGTCCGAAATGCAAATTCCGCCCTCGCGAATGCAGCGAATGAAGTTCTCTTTGTGTCCTTCAAACGGTTTGCCGTGGAACAGTTCTCGATAATCGTCTTCGGTGAACGCATCTCGCGGAAGCTCTTCAACCGGCTTGCCCTTGCAGCGTCCCTGATTGACGTGAATGCGTCCTTTGGTTCCTTCAAACAGAACGCCGTCGCCGTCGGGCGAATTGCTCACGACATGCATTTCCAGACCGTTTTCGAACAGCGCCTTGATATCGAAACTGTCGCTGGCGTTGTAACGGTTGTCAACGGTCGGATAGCCGTCTTTGAATTCAACCGGGTGATGAGCGTTTGTTCCGTCAATGGAAACGGGACCGATTCCATGCGTCTGAAGGTTAATCGCCCACAATGCGGCGTCAATATAATGAGCGCCCCAGTCGGTAAACTTGCCGCCGGAATACTCGTACCAGTAACGGAACATTCTGTGACAGCGCGTGTCGCCGAAAACGCCATTGCTGCGAGAGCTTTTCATATCAGCCAGGAAATCGTAACGCGGCGCGGGACCTTGCCACATTTCCCAGTCCAGAGA
>JAZUMX010000374.1:0-1825 GCA_045603865.1 Thermoguttaceae bacterium | reverse complement strand
GTCCTGGGCGAACGACAAACGCGTTATCGGTCTGGTGGCGGAGATTCATCGATGTAACAGTCCCGATTTCTCGCTGACGGACGACACGCTTGTCGGAACGACGGAAATGAATCGCTTTATCGACGCGAAAGCCGGGGAAGGGAAATGGTTCTACGCCGTCCGGTTTGTCTGCGACCCGGCTCAGACGTGCGGCACGTGCCGCGTTTCCGGCGATACAATTAACGACCTCGCCGCGTTGACCGAAGGGATCGTCCCGGAACGAAAATCAATAGAGAACCGCTGTCCGTTGTCGATGTTCCAGCCGAAGAAGTCCGAGCCGGTTTACGTCGGGTCAATCGACGTTCCCAAGCCCGCGCCGGTAAAACCGCAGGCCGTCCGCCGCCTTCTCGACATGCCGACCGTCAATTTGGCGTCACACAACGGCTGTTTGGTCGTACCGTCGGAAGAAGACCTCAACATGAAAGGGTTCCTGGCGATTTCGTTTGATATTAAATTCACGCAGCCGGGCGTCATGCCGGTTCCAGTCGGATACGGCGCATGGCGGCGCAGCGGCTGGTTTATCCAGAAGTTTCAGGAGAAATGGCGATTCCATCTGTCAGGAACAGACTGCGATTCCGAAACCAAAGTTCCGTTGAACGAATGGCTTCACATGGACTTTATCATCGAAAACGATCAGATGAAAGTTCTGCAAAACGGACAGACGGTCGCGCAATCGCCCGTTTCTACGCCGCTTGCAGACTGGTTCGGCGAGTTGTACCTGGGTCAGTATTCCGATACGCAGAAGCCGGAATACCAATTTCACGGCGAGATGAAAAACCTGCAGGTTTGGGGATATTAATCCACAATGGTTATGTGCGGGTCAGTCCGTACACGGATTTTACGGATTAGACGGATTTTCGCCGATTGATTAATGGATGTTCCCTACCTAAAGTTTTTTGGAAAGGGGAGTTTGAGGGGAAGAACCTTTTTTTCAAAAAAGGTTTTCCCCTCTTAATTTACCTTGAAAAAACTTCCATAAAAGGGAGCCAGCTTGCTGGCGACCGAAAGTTTTTTCAAGGTCGAGGACGAAGTCCGGCGAAGAAAAATCAATGGTCTTGACGGCAAACGGCAATAGATATTTCCCTTTATTTTATTCAATCCAAACCACAAAACTTTTTCTGAACAATTTCATTCTCATCTTACATCGGAATCGTATTTCTGGTATAATAAAGGTAAATACATAAATACACTATTCGAGTTTTTAAAGGAGATAACCGCATGAAACAAGTAACCCGTCGGGATTTTTTCAAGACGTCCGCTGTCGCCGCCGCCATGGCGACGACTATTCCAGTTGTTGCTACCTCTAAACCGGTTTGGGCGCAAGCCCCCAGCGATCGCCTTCGCCTGGGCTGCATCGGTCTGGGGCAAATGGGTCGGGGCGACGCCGGCGAATTCAATCGTCTGACCGATATTGTCGCTATTTGCGACGTCGACGAGCAATACGGCATCGCCAATGCTTTAAGAATGAACCTTGGAAAACGCGACGCCAAAGGCAAGGTTGTCAAGCCGGACGCCTACAAGGACTACCGCCGGATTCTCGAACGTAACGACATTGACGTTGTTTGTATTGCAACGCCTGACCACTGGCACGTCAAGATCGCTGTTGAAGCGCTCATGGCTGGCAAGCACGTCTTCTGTCAGAAACCGCTGACGCTCACGCTGGAAGAAAACCAGATTATTCGCCGCGCCTGCGAGAAGTATCAAAAGACGTTCCAGATCGGCACGTGGCGCCGCTGTCAGAAAGAACAGTTTGTCAAGGCGACTTTGCTGGTTCGCAAGGGATACC
>JAZUMX010000373.1:0-2196 GCA_045603865.1 Thermoguttaceae bacterium | reverse complement strand
ATCATGGCAACAACTCTGGTTTTTGAGCTAAAACTCATAATGAATCCTTTCCTTTGTAAAAAGAAAACAGGTTATAAAAAACGAAAGTCTGGGCGCTCTACTGGGGTGGTTCATCGTCTTGCAAATGAATTTTTACAGACGTATCGTCAGGGGCTTTTGACCTTCAACAACAATGCCTTATAACTCTAAATAGTTTTTATTTCCTAAAACGCCTTTTGAATTTATCTTTTGAAAATAGTATGACATTATAAACGGGAATCTCGTTGATTTTTCAAGATAAATCAACTTTTGGTTGAGAATTGAACTAAAAGTTGGGGGGGGAAGAACATATTTTCCCCCGCAAAATCTCGAAAAACGAGTTTGTTAGAGTTTTTTAGAGTGATATATTTAATGTTGAGACAAATTGTTATGTCTTGAAAAGCAAGGTTGTCAGAATTCGCAGATTATGACAGAAAATCGATAGCCCGATTTCGCTGCAAAAACTCTTAAACCCGCGTTTTCGCGTGATTGCTAAGCCAAATTTACGTTTTAAGCATGAAATTGAACCTTCAATACCTGCTCTGAACTTCTGGGATTCGACGAGTTCCGGCTCGCTCAAATCGCGAAGGCGAGAGGGAATGGAAATATTGGTTACACGCTGCGCCAGTTTTTTCATTTCCTCTTCTTTGTTGCGGCAGCCTTTATCCGCATGAACCGTCTGAAGAGAACCTTTGCCGAACATCTTTTCATGACGATCAATCATAACGCCAGGCAATTCCGTATCCGGCTTGTTTTGTTCCAATACTTGGTAATCCAGAATGAATTTACTACGGCTTTGCGAGAGAAATATTTTGTGTCCAATTTCAAATGGAATTCCAGCCCGTCCTCGAATAATCATTTCCGCATGGTCTTCAAACAGACTGAATACTTTTTCGTTCAAGGGAACCTTTTCTCCGCGAAGGCGTCTGAAACTAACGTTGACAATTTGATTCATTATGGGAATCTTTTCAAGCAGCCATTTAATTGCGCTTTGCACCTTTTGAGGAACAACTCGTTCAGAATTGATCAAAAACTGTTGAGCTTGTTGAATAATCGGAATAGCCTTGCTGCAGGTTCGTTCAACAACGCAGCACAGCGTTTTTGTAGAACGTTTACAGAACTTTTTTCGTTCTTTATTTTTGGATTTGGAATAACGAGTAATGTCTAAATGATACTTCTTTGTCTTTTTGATATGGAATCTCATTCTGGGCAAAGAGCTGAAAAAGCCAAGTATTCGACGCATATACCGCGCCAGGGTTCGGTATGAATCCCACAACAATGACGAATCCGTTGGATAATGCACTTCGTTTTCTACGATCGTTGCATCCATGCGTGCTTCTTTGGCGTCAACGATGGAATTCGATTTGGCATAAGAGGTCAGAATAAAATTGATTTTCTCCCATGTTTGCGGAGAAATAGCCTTTTCAACTCTGCACATCAAAGCTGGAGCAATGGATACACGGTCTCCCAAGGAGCAAAATTGGCGGAAAATCCCCACTTGAGCCAAATAGAACGTCAACTGTTCAAACGTGTAATTCTCCAACTTTTTTATGATTAAAGCTCTGAGCAACGTTGGAGTAGAATACACATCCTTTCGTCCCCGGTTTTCGTTATCCTTTTTTCTCTTTGACAAGGTCTGAAGATCATCGTGTACCAGCTTAATAATTTCAGAATTTTCGATTAAGATTTGATCTAACCTATTGTATTTATCGATGGTTTGTTGTATAATAGAAAAGTTGCTATTGAGATTTGATACCAAGTTGTCAAAGTCGATAGTCAATTGATTTTCCGCCGAGCGCATATTGTTTCTCCTGTGTAAGGAACCGTATAATTGGGACAATTTTTATACGACAATATTGCGCTCGACGTTCTTGCTAAATCAAAAAAGTGGAGATAAATTCTCCACTTTTATTTAATGAATGGTTTTTAGAAAATAGAAACTATATAGCAAAGGTCAAGTGGCTTCCCGTCTGCACCTTGGACGTGTTGGCGAACACGGACAATATCACCATACGTAATGTTGATTTGCCAGTATTCGCCGCCTGTGTTAGTAAAACTTGCTGGAAGAGTCATCATTAGGTTCCCGCTGTTCCTTGGGTTGGAGCTGGTCTGCACTCAAACGATACCGTAACACGGTCATCCGGCGTCATTTGAATCGGTCCGGAGAAGTTGGGGTGC
>JAZUMX010000372.1:0-2527 GCA_045603865.1 Thermoguttaceae bacterium | reverse complement strand
GTCATGCAGGCGATGGGACGCAAAATCGGGTACATTCCCGCCGCGGCTCGTCTGGCAGACCCGAATCGCGAAATGCCGCTTTTGATCTACGTTGCCGAAAGCCCCTGTTCTTTGGAGCAGATGTACGATCAGGTCAACGAGAAACTGCGTCAATGCGGTCGGTGCATCGTCGTTATCAGCGAAGGGTTCGACGTCGGCGACCTCGGAATTCTCAAGGATTCCTTCGGTCACGCTACGTTCTCCGCCAGCAAAATGACCGTTTGTCAGAAAGTCGTCAACTATCTCAACGAACGCGGCTTGGCGGTTAAAGGTTCCGCCCGCGGAAACGTGCCCGGCACAGACCAGCGCAGTTCGATGGCGTACGCCTCTATTGTCGACCTGGACGAAGCCTACGCCGCCGGACAGAAGGCATGCGAGTTGGCGGCGACAGGGCAGGGCGGATTCATGTCAACCATTCTCCGCTCGGCAAGTACCGCGTACTCGGTTACGTACGACAAAGTCCCGCTTCAGCTGGTCGCCAACAGCGAACGCACGTTCCCCAAGGAATGGATTACCGCGGACGGCTGCGACGTTACAGACGATTTCGTCAAGTACTGCAAGCCGCTGGTCGGTCAGGAAATGCTGACGCTGCCGATGATCGACGGACGCCAAAGATTAACCCGATTCGCGCCCATTTACGCCGAAAAGAAGCTCGACTCCTACGTCCCGCAGGCGGACAGAATGAAAAAGCCTGAATAAGCTTCTAGTTCCTAGCTCCTGGCTGCTAGCTTTGTTATTTTAGTTTCTAGCTTTATTTATTAACGCCAAGAACTACAAAATTCCAAGCTAACGGCTAGGAGCTAAAAGCTAACAGCTTTTGCTCTTTAGGAACAAAATAGAAAAAAATTTAAGAAAAAAGCGTCTTTCTCTTGAAAAAATCCTATTTTGAACTATAATATAAGCGTCTATATATTAGTATGTTAAAAAGGATATTTGCTTTCCTCTGCTGTTTGTTTGCCATGGCGACGGCGCAAGGCGCTGTCCGTCAGGCGGAAGAATACGATTTCACGCCCAACAATCCGGTTGCGGCGATGGGGCTGTATTCTCCCGAAGCGCAGGAAACCGCCGAGAGAATGGAACGCGAATTCCAGCAATACGTTAAGTCCATTCAAGCGCAGCAAACGAAGGAACGAATCCGCGCCAAGCTGCTCTCCCGGGCAGAAGATTATCTGGCAAGCGTCAGGGCGGAACAGGGCGAAATCGTCCCGACGGCGTTCGTCGTCGAGGGTTTGCTGGACTTCGGGCTTCCGGCGTCAGACCCGTACATTCGCGCGAAGGCGTTTCAGCTCTCGCAAACGCTGTCGGCAGACGGGCAAGTCTACGACGAAGACGGCTATCGCCTCCATATAGAAACTGCGTACGTACACAGAATCTTAAAGCTGTTGGGGCAAAACGGACGCAGTCAAAAGGCGTTCGCCGGCGACGAAGCGATTCACTCTGCGCTGGCGTCTATCACAGAGGGCTTGCCGCAAGACGCCGCGGAGTTTTTAACGCAAAACGAGTTCGCGCTTCCCAATTTGGAAACGCAGCGGCAGTCTTTGCTGGGCGACCTAACGTCAGAGGAATTGGAAGTCCTGGCGAATTGGGACGCTGTTCCGTCGTTCCCGCTGAACAACATTCCCTTTGAACCGGCGCCCGTTGAGCCGCGCTCAGCGGACGTGTACGCCGTAGCGACCGCGTCGGCGGCGGGATTCAAAACCGCTGTTCATAGCAACGTCTATCAAACAGAATCTTTTGTATATCAGCCGATCCGACGCAGCGTTCAGCCGCGTCAAGTCGGTTACGTTGAAATTATTCAGTCCGTCGTTCTTTTAATTTGAGTTCAAGCCGTCTTTTGGCTATCGTTTGAATACTTCAAACGGCTTTTGGATTGTATTTATTAGACTTTCACAATAAATACGGGTACTGACATGAACTCAAACTCTGACAATTCGATTCGCAGCGCTTTTACGCTTGTAGAACTGATGATCGTTATCGGGATAATTGCCATTCTGGCAAGCATTTCCGTTCCGGCGGTTCAGTCTATGCGATCCGCAGCGCGGCGCACTCAATGCCAAAACAACCAGCATCAGCTCGGTTTGGCGTTTACGATGTATGCCGGAGCGATGGGCGGCTATCCCGCCAGCGTTACTCAAGACCCGGCTCAGCGCGGGTGGACGGTTGACCTGCTTCCCTATATGGACGCCGCCAACTTCAGCGACGACTGGGACAAGCAGTTCGACTATTTCGATAACCAAAACAAGCGTCTGCTTCTCAAACGATTGCCGCTGCTGAACTGTCCGCAAACGCCCAACGTCAAGCGCACCATGACGGCGGAAAAGGACATGAACAACAAGGCTCTCTCCGCGCCGGTTAACGGCGTCCCGTCAGACTATTTCGTCCATTACGGCGGAATCAAAATGGCAGACGGCAAAACGTACAAAAACGCCTTGCAGGAATGCGGCAAGGGCTGCGGCTCTTACGTCGTTCCAGACGGGCAGTCCAACAC
>JAZUMX010000371.1:0-10815 GCA_045603865.1 Thermoguttaceae bacterium | reverse complement strand
GGGGCGTCGTCTATGGGCATAACCGGCGTTACTGGCGGTTCCGGATTCGTTTGCGACAGCGGCGCTATCGGGAACGGATCGCTCTGTATCGGCTGTGAAGTCGTTGGGTTGTCTGCCGACTTGATTTGTGCCGGCGGATTGGAGCCCAAAGACGGGTCAACTATCGGATCAAAATTCGGAATAACATCGTCCATTTTGGGAATCGACGGAGCGGGTTGTTCAGCCGGCTTTTCTTCTGGAGCGTCGCTGGGCAATAATATCGGTTCCGTGAACGTATCATCAGGAGCGGGCTGAATCTGCTCAGGCGTTGCTGTTGGCGCCGGTTCTGTTACAGGAGCCGGTTCAGTCGTCGGAGCAGGCATTTGCGGAATCGGTTCCGTTGGCGGAAGCATTTCCGTCGGTTCAAAAGGCTTTGATCCGGAATCAAAATTAATCGTAGGCATCGATTCGTCCTTTGAACCCGATATATTAACCTTGGCTGGTTCGGAACTATTGTCAATAAGAGACTGTCGCGGATTTTGCGGACCAGGAACGTTTTCCGGGCGAAAACCAGCGGGCGTTGGAACGCGTTCTGCGCCAATTGCCTGCGGGAAGGTTACATCCGGACGTCTTTCGTTAGGCCATACTCGCCATGTGGGTGTGTAATATCCCCAGTTTTGAGTATTGGGAATACACACTCGACCGCCTAAAGAACGTGGAGTCGCTTCGCATTGAACACACGGTCGGGATTGAACGTATGCCTCTTGCGCCTGCGCCTGATCAGTCAGAAATCCTGCCGCCACTACGAGCGACAGTATTGCGCTGCTGCCAATTAATTTATAGTTCTTGTTCATCTGACAATCCCTTGTATAGCAAGTTTACGTAATGTTTGTTGTTATTTTTTATTGCGGTCGGAGGAGCGCAAGCTCCTCATGTCATCTATATTCGTTATATTATCCTACTGTCGATAACTCGTATATTAGTAACTCGAACCGTTTCTGACGCCCAGGTTCTGCAGGTTGCGAACTGCGGATGAACCGAGGGAGATAAACCCAAAGAACGCCTCAAACGGAGCTTGAACTTTACGCATAAAGTTGCTCGCTGCGATAGAGCGGTCTTCGCCAATAAATACGCGGTCGCCCGGGAATATCTGGTAGTTCGTACCCGTTGAGGCGTCCTGAACGATTTCGTCCCAGCTAATCGGGAACACCTGAGCGCACTGATTCCCGTTCGGAGCGGGACGAGCTATCCAGATGTTAGTGCTGGACTGCTGAGAAATTCCGCCCGTCTGGCAAATAGCGTCCAAAACGGTTTCGTTCCCGGTATACGGAACTCGGTGAATTCTGTCGCCCTGATTAGCGCCTTGAGTTACGATGTAATAAAATTTGCTGTTGTAACCTGCAACGTCTACCGTTACAGAAGGAGAATCAAAAAATTGCGTAAGGTGTTTCTCAATCGCCAGCTTCGCTTCCGGAACTGTCATGCCGGCAACCCGAACCAAACCGTACTTGCGAAGGTTGACGTTTCCGTCTGGAGCGACAAGATAGTTTCCGGAAATCGGCTGCATCGCTGACGCCTGCGCCAACTGACAGGAAACTTCCGGCGCTTTCAAAATTTGCTGCAAATGATTCACGATTGATTTTTTGGCTTCGTCAACCGTCATACCAGCAACTCGAACCGTGCCATAAGCAGGTCCCAAGTCTACAGAGCCTTCCGCATTAACCAGATAAACGCCGTTAATCGGCTGATCCAGCAACGTTCCCAGAACGTTTACCGCAAGCGCGTCAAACGTTTCCAGCCGATACGGCGGCAACGGAACCATCTTGACTATATCAATAGATATAACGTCTGGCGGCTCAATCCGATACGCCGGCAACGTTACCTTTGCCAATTCCGATGGAATTGCCGTGTCAGCAGGCGCTGGCTGTTCCAGCGTTGGATCATAATAATCGAACGGCGTACAGCCTATATTTGCCGCGCCAAAAGCCAAAACAGCAAACAGTATGGCAAAACGAACGCGGAACAATCTGTTATACAATGCGTGACTCATATTTTTACTCTCAAAATATATATGCCAACTGGTTATCTATAAAAACCGTTGCTATCTTTAAGAATCGGCTCTTACTGAAAGAATCTTTGAGGATTTTATCGATAAATTCCAGAAAAATAAAAAAATGGGAATTTAGGGAATGGGGAGTGGGGAATAGGGAATAGACAATTAAAAACAAACAGAACTTAAAAGAAAAAAAGAAAAGAACTATATAAATAAGGAATAGGGAATAATACTACGACTACAACGAGCCCTAATACTATTCCCTATTCCCTAATTCCTGCTCCCTAACACTAGTCCAGTTTAGCAGGCGGAGTAAAGAGCAATCTCAGTGCCGAATCCAGTTCGTGAGGCTGGACGTTGCGATTGACAATTTTGCCGGAAGCGTCAATGAGCATCATCGTTGGGGCTATAATTCCCATCTCGCAGGCAAGAGGTCCGTCCATGCCTTTGCCGTCAATTTGAAACCAGCCGATATTGTTCTGTTCGACAAACTGGGCCATCTGTTCAGGATTGTTATCCAAGTTAACGCCGATAATCTGGAGTTTGGAACCGTACTTTTCTTTGGCGGCTTTGAGAGTCATCACATCAGCTTGAGCCGAAGACGACTGCGCGCTCCAATAATAAACAATGACGTTATATTCTTTAAACTTGGCAATATCAAGCGCTTTGTTGTTGGACGTTACGCCCTTGAGCTGCATCTGCTTTCCAACGCTGCCCAAACGAAACAGAGCGCCTTTCGACTTGAGAGCTTGGGAAGTCTGGGGGAATTTACTAACAATCTGGCTATACCATTTAACGGCTTCAGATTCTCGACCGGACATCTCACGAGCGTTCGCCAACTGGAACATTGCTTCTGCGGAGTCTGGGCTGTTTGGATAATCTTCAACGAACTTTTCCAATCCAGCATACCATTGCATTTGGATTTCCGCCCAATCGGCGTTCGGCGCGCTCATTCCTAAATAATATCGAGTTGTCAGCTCGCGGAAAGAGAAGTATCCCGCCAGGTTTTCGTCGCCCTCTGCCTTGAATTTGTCAGCAAACTTTGCCAGAATATCAGCTCCGTCTGCCAGCTCGCCCAGTTGAGCGCCCATCTGCAAACCTTCTGCCAACTGACGATACCACATGTCGCGTTCCTCGCCAACGGAAGATTGGGCAATTTTCTCAACGACGGCGGCGCGCTGTTTGTGGAGAGCGTTTTTCTGCGCTCTGTCTGTCGCCTGCTGCAACTGAGCGTCGATTCGTTCAATCGAGCTGATCAATTCCTGCTGTTTTTGAGCCGACACCGCGTTGGACGACGCAATCGACGCAGCTGACGCAGCTCCGCCCGGAAGGAAGATGGACGCGATTCCATGTTCAGCATCAGTCTGAACCTGCGGGCAGAAAAGGATTTTCCAGGCGTCGCCAATTTGAATAAGCGTGCCGTTTGCCAGTTGCGTTTCTTTGTCATTGACGCGGGCAAAAGACGAGACGTTTTCAAAAGCGACAATGCCGTCGCCCAAATCTGAGGGGACTGCGCTGGGTTTATCGCCGTTAAACTGGAGAAATTCCGCTTTTCTGTCAATCGCTTTCGCTTTGACGGATTCTTCAAAATCCGTTACCGCTTTTTCGATTAACCCCTTGAGCTGTTTCTTCTGAGCGGCGGTAATATCCAGAGCGTCAATTTCTTCAGCCGTCAAAAGAAGAGTCATGAACCGGGGCTTGTCGCCGGTTCTCAGAGCGGTAAACGCTTCCGCCGTTGCTTCTTCAGCAGAAATGCGCTTCCAGGATTCAATGCGCTGATCTTCATTTTTATCCAGACCCCATCGAGAGCCAGACATATTGAACCAACGGTATTCGTCCGGCTTGTTATTGCCGTTGGTGTCGATATCGCGATAGACTTCAACGCCTTCTTTGAAATATCGCCACTGATCCATCGCCTTGTCGCCGTTGGTGTCAGCAAAAACGCGCAGCGTCTGACCGTTTTTATCAATCAGCTTCCAGCCGGAAATGTCTCCGGAAAGCTGTTCCAATCGGCAGCTTGCCGCGTCTTCTTCAGTCGGCTGAGCGTAATCAACGCCCGGCTGAGTCGGTTTGAAACTAAGCGCCTGCTCAACGGACGGTCCGCCCTGAGCCAACGCCAGCGAAGTCATGATCGCACAAAGAGGAAGAATGAAAAATAGCGTGTTCTTTTTCATGGATTTTATCTTGTTAAAGGGAAGGAAATATCGTAGTCAGACGCCAGCGATGATGAACCAATCTTCACGCCGCGCTTTTCGACCAATAATCTTTTACGGCAGTATAGCAAAAAACGCGCTATAAGGAAAGAGCAGTTTTTGAAAACGGGGAGAGGGGGTACACGCAAATTTTTCTTGCTAAGATAGAGAAAGAGGAGAAACTGAATCGCGTCCCGGAGGGACGCAACTCTTGTAACCGTGGGCTTCAGCCCACGGACGAATGACGTAAAATAAAAACATCGACAAATTCTCTTTTCTATCCCCCAGCGCCCTTTAGGCGCTGGGGGATAGAAAAGAGGTTGACTCGATTAAAGAGAATCCTTTTTAATCGTTTTTCCGTGGGTTAAAACCCACGGCTATTAATATTGAACCGCTACGCGGTTCTAGCTGATGCGCTTCGCGCCTATTGCCTCCGTGGGTTAAAACCCACGGCTAGAGACATTGATCCGCTACGCGGTTCTAGCGGATGCGCTTGGCGCCTACTGCCTCCCCGCCCCCCTTCCCAATTTTTTACAAAAGAGTAGAATACCGCTATATTTAAATCAGTAAGTTTTTAGCGGTTTGGAGAAAGCGTATCTCCCGCCGCAGCTTGCAATATTGTTAACCCATTATTTTTGAAGGATTTATTATGCCTAGTTGCGTATTAGCCTATTCCGGCGGATTGGACACCTCCGTTTTGGTTGGGTGGTTGATCGAAGAAGGTTATGAAGTTCACGCTGTCTACGTTGATTTGGGACAGCCGTGCGAAGACCGTCAGGCGTTGATTGACAAAGCGTTGAAAATCGGAGCGAAAACCGCTCGCGTTGTCGACGTCAAAGAAGAATGCGCTCGCGATTTTGCCGTTCCGATGATTCAATGGCAGGCGAAATACGAAGGCATTTATCTGCTCGGAACGTCCATTGCCCGTCCGATCATTTCCAAGAAATGTCTGGAAGTGGCGAAGGAAGTCGGCGCGACTGTTTTCGTTCACGGCGCGACCGGAAAAGGCAACGACCAGTGCCGATTCCAGCTGGCGGCGGAAGCCCTCGACCCGACCGTTAAGATCATGGCTCCGTGGAGAATGGAAAAGTTCCGCAATCGGTTCCCCGGCCGTTCGGAAATGATCGCCTTCTGCGAAGAACGCAACATCCCGGTTAAGGCGTCCAAGTCCAAGCCGTATTCCAGCGACGAAAACTGCTTCCATATTTCTTACGAAGCCGGCAAGCTGGAAGACCTGTCGATCAACGGCGTTGAACTGGTTGACTTCGGCATGGGCGTTTCCCCGCAGGAAGCCCCCGACAAGGTCGAGAACATCGTCATCGGGTTCGAGGCAGGCGTTCCGGTTTCGCTCAACGGCGAAAAGCTGACGCCCTACGAGATGATTCATCACCTCAACATTATCGGCGGACGCAACGGCATCGGACGCATCGACATGATTGAAAACCGCTTTGTCGGCATGAAGTCCCGCGGCGTTTACGAGTCCCCCGGCATGACGATTCTCTACGATGCTCACCGTCAGATGGAATCGTTGTGCGTTGACCGCGACCTGACTCACCTGCGCGATCGTCTCGCTCCGGAAGTGGCGGAAATGATTTACTACGGATTCTGGTATCACGCCAAGATGGACGCTTTGCTGGCGTTTATCAAGGACATGCAGAAGCACGTTACCGGCGAAGTCGGCTTGCAGCTCTACAAGGGCAACATCATGATCAACAGCCGCAAGAGCCCGTTCAGCCTGTACGACGAAGGCATCGCCACGATGGAAGGGTCAGACGCCTACAACCAGACGGACGCCGAAGGCTTTATCCGCATCATGGGCTTGCCCGGCCGCGTTCAGGCGAAAGTTACGCCGAGAATCTAAGGCTGTTGTCAGTTTGAAGCATTGACAATTTCAGAACGTCAAAGATAATATGGAACAACCGGGAGCGTCAATTCCCGGTTGTTTTTGTTATAAAGTCTCTTTAACCGTAACGACGTAAAAAACGGCGTCTTTTTTAAGCTATAACTCTTCCAGATTCATTTTTTTGTGGTACAATCGTATTTATGAATATGACAAAACAGAAATCCGAGTTGAGAAAAGAATGTCGGCGCCGCCGTCTGGAACTGGGCGAAAACGCCAGAGCGGAAAAGAGCGCCTGTATCGTTCGACGCGTCGAGGAAGACCCTGACTGGAAGGCGGCAAAGGTTGTCTGCGTGTACGTCTGGTTCAAAGACGAAGTTCAGACGGACGCTCTGATTCAATCCGCCTGGCAGGACGGCAAAACGGTTTGCGTCCCGCGGTGCGGCAAAGACGGCGAGGACAAAATCGTCTTGCATGAGATCCGCTCTTTTGACGACTTGGCGCCCGGCGCGTACGGAATTCGAGAGCCGATTCCTGACTCAACGCGCGTCGTTGACATTGCAGACGTTGACGCGTTTATCGTTCCCGGCGTGGCGTTCGACCGACAAGGCAACCGGCTCGGGTGGGGCGGCGGATTCTACGATTGGACTCTCAGCCGCGCCCAAGGGGCGAAAAAAATCGCCCTCGCGTTTTCCTGCCAGATAGTCGACTCTCTTCCGACGGAACCGCAAGACGTCAAAATGGACAAAGTCGTCTGCGAGGAAGAGCCCAGAACAATATGTTTCTTTCGACAAGTCTGAACCTGAGAAGCCGTTAGCCATTAGCCGCTAGCTATTAGCTTTGGCATTTGAAACTCTAAGCTGATAGCTTTTAAAGTCAGAGGCTAACGTCAAAAGCTAGCAGCTAGAGGCTAGTAGCTAAAAGCTGTCTAACAACTATAGGACGCTATTACCGGCTGAGACAAAAAATTCCCATCCCGGTCGTTGACAAAATCGCCAATCAAGATTATAATAATTAATCAGTTGTGAATCGTGAAAGCGGCGTCTGGCATTCAGCGGCTCCGCGGCAAAAACATCCCCCCGAATCGTATTTTTCAATAATTCCCATGTCATCGCGCAAATGGTACATACAGTATAACGACTCCGTACTTGGACCGTTCACGTCGTCCCAGCTGCGGCGCATGGCGGAGCGCTCTCAGATAACGCCGGACGTCAAAGTCCGCGTTGGCGAAAACGGCGATTGGCGTTTGGCGTCGTCGGTTAAAGGGCTTGTTATAAACGGCGCGCCGACAAGCGATTCGATGTCGAGCGAACTGTCGTCTGAAGACATTCCTGTTACAGCGTCCAATCACGATTCAAACGGATCCAGCGAGTTGTCGTCAGAAACCTCTGATATTCCAGCGCCTCAGGCGCCGGCGTCTTCAACATCGTCTTTTGGAGAAATGGCGTCTGTCGCTCCGCCTCTTCCCGGGGAAGTTCCAGCTCCAGGGGAAGTTCCTCCGCCTGGGGAAATTCCGATTCGGGGAGAAGTTCCTCCGCCGTTTACCCCCGGTGAAATGCCTTCTCCGCCGCCTCCAATCGAGGGCGCGGGGCTGGGCTGGTCGTTGTCGTCGTCAGGACGTTCAAACCGAAAAAAACGGTCGCAAGACCCTGTTCCCGATTTGATTCAAACCCTTATCAGTTCAGACGAACAGATTTTGTACTCTGCTCATCCGGCGTTTACCGTTCTGCTCATTCAGGGCGGTCTGACATTAGTGTTTTATCTGTTTTTGGGATTGATTCCCGCCGGTTTGATGATTGTCAACGATGTTGTTGGATTTGGCTTTTTTTATCTGTTTTGTGCAACGCTCTTTTTACTTTGCACTTTGGCAGTTCATTATTTAAGATGGATTCGCTCGAGTTACGTTATCACAACGGAACGAACGTTTGTTAAAAGCGGAATCTTGTCCGTTGAAGTGGGCTACGTTTACAACGCCAATATTCAGATGCTTAAAATCCGAACAGGATTTATTGATAAAATACTGCATTTAAACACGATAGAGCTTCTTACCTCTGCTGGTTCGTTGTCGTTGCGTTGGACTCCGCTGACAGAAGTTTTGAAATTCTATCGAAAATAAGCGTTTGTCAGTACAGGCGAACATTATCACAACGTCCTAACCTTCTGATCCGCCCCATGAAACGAATTTTCACATTGCTTGCCGTCAGCGTTCTTTTTTCTGGAATATGTTTTGTTATGGCAGACGACAACCCGGCTGAAGAGAACGAACCGGTTGTAACAGACCCGTCCAGACAGCCCATCGAGGCGAAGCTGTCGCCGTGGGAACAGCGCGCTGCGGAACGTCCAAAGCGTCTCTGGGCGGAATCCTTCCTCTGGTGCGAAGCCCCGAAAATTGAGGTGGAGTCCTGGTACAGCAACGAACCCAAACCCGGTTACGAAAAGAAGTACATTCTCCTGGAAGTCTGGGCGACGTGGTGCCCGCCGTGCCGAAGAACCCTGCCCATGCTCAACCACTGGCAGGAAAAGTACGGCGACGAATTGCAGGTCATCGCCATTTGTGAAACCGGCGCGAAGGAAATCGACGAGCTGGTCGGAAACGTCAAAGGCAAAGACCTCAAATTCGCCGTTGGAATTGACCTCCAAAAGAGAACCTACAAGGCTCTGGGCGTTTTTGGAATCCCGCACGCGATTATTATTGAACCGCAGTACGGCTGCGTCATTTGGGAAGGCATGCCCAATCAACCTGGACACGAACTGACGGATCAAACCATCGAGAAGATTCTGGCTGTTGGGCGAAAACTTCGAGAAAAGCAATCTCAAACGGAATCCCGGTAAACCAGACAACGTCGCTAGAAAACAATGGGAGAACGCAATTTGACAGCTTCAATCAACGGTTCGTCAGACGAACAGACAGACGAACTGGCTCTGATCGAATCGCGTTCTTTCAAAAGTTCTTTGCCGCCAGACGCGCGGCTTGTTTGCTGGAACAGCTTTTTGTGGGGACTGGGCAACACGCTCGTCTCCACAACGCTGATTGTCTATATCGTCTTTGGGCTGGTTGACCGTTCCAGCTTCTCCTGGCTGTTTCTGACAACCGCTGTAATTGCAGCGTCCCCGAGAATCGTTGGCGTTTTGAGAGCGTTCGCGCCGAAAATGCTGGGCGGAAAACGATGCATGACGCAAAAAGCGGCGGGATACTTGACGCTTTCCGGTCTGACGTTAAGTCTGATTCCGTTTCTCGTTCAGCTGGAAGGACGGCTTTGTGTAACAGTCTTGATATCCGGTCTGATTCTGCTCTGGTCGATACATCATTTGAGTCAGTACATTGGCACGATTGCCATCAACTGCTGGATTGGCGGACATACGCCGGACAGCGTTCGCGGGCAATTCTATGCCGCCAGAACCCGTTACGAACTGGCAGGCGCGATGCTGGCTTCCGGACTGGCGTTTTACTTCAAAGACCATAACTTCCTCATCGACCGGCTTCTGTTTTGGGCGTGGATGGGCGCGGCGATTATCGTTCTGTCCAATATTCCGCTGCTGTTTTGCTCTCGGGACGCCGGAACATTCGAGCGTCAGCCGGACAGTCAACCGGAGACGAATCAGAAGCCGTCAACGTTGTCAACTCTGTTTTCGCCGTTGGGCTTCAAAACGTTTGTGTTGTTTTTGCTCTACGGTATCGCGTTCAGCTTTATTAACGGTCTGACGCAGACGCCGCAGTATCAGTACTCCATTCACGGCTTGAAAATCAGTTACGAGTTTTACCTTCTCCTTTTGGCGATCAGCCGATTGGGTCAATGGTCAATATCGTGGTTTATCGGCCGCTGGTTAGACAACTCCCTTCGCTCAACGATGATGATTTCCCAATTCGTCGTTGCCGTCGCTCTTTTCTTTTTAGGCGTTGCGAACGAGAATTTCTACTACGTCCCGATTTATCTCAGCTGGATTTGCTGGACGGGCTACGCAGGGTTGAACGTTGGCGTTCCGAAACATCTCCACAGATTGTCCTACGAAAACGGCGCCCGCGCTGCGACGTTTTCTCTGTACTACGCCGTCGGCGGAATCGCGTATTCCGTAAGCCTGATTCTATCCGGAGCCGCGCTGGACTTCCTGAGCTTCTCGTATAATTTAGAAAGCGTTACATTTTACGGGATTTCATTTTTTGCCGTTGTTCTGATTGCAGGCGCGTGTTTACGATTGCTTCTCGTTCCGCTGTTGGGATTTGCGGTTAAATCAAAAAGCGCGACAGAACATAATGAATCGAAAATTCGACAAGCGAAAAACTCTCGTTAGTTTCTTCCTGTTTGTCATTAAGCTGTCAGCGCAGAGTTCCGAAACCCCAAGCTGACAGCTAACGGCTTATTATCAGGCGCAATCTTGCTGGAGCAACAGACGTTACTGGAACATTTTTTTCCCGCGGAGATCATAGAACGTCATCTCTGTAACATTGCCGCGATTGTCATATTTTAATGTAGTTTTAGCGTAACCGTCCCAGGTCCTGCAAGGCTTGCCGTCAACGCCGAAAAAAGTTCTTTCGATTTGATTTCCCTGGTCGTCATATTTAAACCTGACAATAGAGAAACCGCCGTCGCGCAGACACGGCTTGCCGTTAACGCCGAAATGCGCCTTCTCGATTACATTTCCTCGTTCATCATATTTATACGTCAATTTGGCGAAACCATCAATAATCCGGCACGGCTTGCCGTTAACGCCGAAATACGTTTCTTCGATGCAATTTCCTCGTTCGTCATATT
>JAZUMX010000370.1:0-3668 GCA_045603865.1 Thermoguttaceae bacterium | reverse complement strand
CGTATGACTGACGCTCTTAAAGCCAGCAACGAAGCCGTCAACAAAATTCTTGCTAAAGATTCTTTGACTCAGGAACAGATTGGTCGCGCAATCGAAACCAAAAAATGGGTTCTCAGACAGCTCAAAGGTCTTGATTCCAGTTATGAAAAAGAGTACGACGCCTTGCCGCAGCTGTGCAGAGATAAAGGTCTGAACGAAATGGCTGACGAACTGGAAGTTTCCAATCTGGTCGGCGATTACAGATCCGCGCTGCGAGCCAACGACATTGATAAAGCCAAAAAAGCTCTGTTAAGCATTGTTGACAAAGCCGAAAAGGAAGGAAAAAACGTCAGCGTTGTACAGGCTAAGGGATTGGGATTTGTTATGCAGTACGCTGAAGAAATCCTGGATGAAACTCAGCTTCGCGAAGTTCAGGAAAAGGTTTTCAATCTGCTCAAAAGCGCTGATAACAAACAAGTCGTCATGATCGGCAAGATGCTGGAAGGAATGATTCGCCGCGCGAAACTGGTCGGAAGTGAAATGCTCGTCGGCGGAACTTTTATCGACGGCTCTGAATATAACGCCAACGATTACAAAGGAAAAGTTGTTCTCATTGACTTCTGGGCAACATGGTGCGGTCCGTGCTGTCGGGAAATACCGAACGTTAAAAAGCTGTACAACTTCTATCACGAAAAAGGCTTTGAGATCATCGGAATTTCTGCTGACAAAGACGTTGAAACGCTCAAGACGTTCATCGAAAAGAGAGAAATGCCCTGGAAACAAATGATGGACAAACAGGCTCTGGTTGCTGACGGTCAAACGATGGACGAGTACTATGGCGTTACCGCTATTCCGACCATGATTCTTATCGGAAAAGACGGCAAGGTTATTACAGACAACGCTCGCGGTCCTGTTTTGAAAAAAGCGTTAGCCGAAATTTTCGGCCCAATGGACGAAGACGCAGACGACGAAGAAAAAGCTGAAGTCGAAGTAGAAAACGAATAGTATTTGTTACTTTTTCTGATCAATTCGTTCACAGGAGGCGAGGTTCCGCTCCCGTTGATCGCTTGCGTCTGGGAGTGCGGCGCCCGTTAGGCGTCGCCTTGTCCAAAGACCCGCTAAAAATCGAAAACCTTACCGGATCGCGAGCGGAAGTTGGCAACAGGAAATCAAGCAATCTTGACGGCAAGCCGTCAAGTACGAAAGCGGCGCCAAGGCGCTGAAGATTTTTTAAGCCCCAAAGAACGCAAAGAACGCATAGTTTTTAAAACTTCGCGAACATCCTCCGCGCCTGAGCATCTCTGCGTGAGATTTACCCGGGAGCTTACGCATCCCGGCTCGCCTAATTGTTTTAGTTCCTCTTTCTCAACACGATAGCAATAAAATTCAGGTATTTCCCGCCGCCGGCTTCGATGGCTTTTCGGTCGCCGATGGCGTACTCGTTTTCCTGACGGAGCCAGTCCGCCCAAACTTCTTCGGCGCTTTCCATCTCTTTTATAGAAAGAATCTCGGCGCCGTTGGCGCTTTCCATGATCTTTGTCCAGTACGCGATATCGTGAATGTAGTCCAGCTGATCCGGCGTCCAGGACAGGAGCAGTTCCGGCGGCAGAGCGCTGTGACAGTCTTGTTTCATGCCGGGAATTGCGATATAGATCATCGCGCCGGGTTTGACAAACGGGAGAAGTTTCTCGTCCAGATAATCGGGATCGCGTCCAAAGTAGTTATAGGAATCGACGCAGACAACGGCGTCGAAAAAGTCCTTTTCAAAGGACAAACTGGTCGCGTCGGCTTTGACGGGAACGATCTGACCGCGGGGAACGCCCATGGCGTCGAAGAACGCCTGGTTCTCCGCCGGGTCGCTCCACAGGTCGCAGGCGTAGACCGTAAACCCGTACTCCTTCGCCAGAAAGAGGGACGTCAGCCCCATGCCGCTGCCCAGGTCGCAGACGACGGCGCCGGCGGGAATCTGATGTTCCCGGAGCAGTTCCTCTTCCAGCTTGACCGGGTTCGGTCCCATAATCCGGGACTGCAGCGCGGGCGTATTGTACTTTTCGCTGAGAATGTATTTCATCAGTTTTTACTCCTTGCATTTTAGCAGCCCATCGGGGTTTGGTCCCGGCAGAGTCGGGACTCCCAGGAGGACAAATCCGAAGTCTTCCAGAACGCCTTGCGACGGGCGATCAAAGTGAATTCTCCAGACGCCGGCGGGCGGGGTCTTTCCCTCGTCTGTAAAGAAGCCGATAGCGGCGGAGACGTTGTCCTGCTGCCAAACCTGATTTCCAGCCGGGTCGAAAATCGTAATTTTGACTTGCTCTGCGCCTGCGCCGAAGACCTTCATCCCGAACTCTTTGGTTCCTTCCGGAACGTAAAAATACAGGCTCCCGACGGAGGAAACCAGATGAACAGGGTTCGCGCCGTTAATCGCAACCGGGGCGTTACATCCTCGCATCGCGACGGAGTGAGAACCTACTTCAACGTCAATCGTGTAAACGCCGGTTTCGGACGCAGTGAATGCGTATTCCTTCAGCTTGCCCATCTCGGTAGACGGAAGTTTGGTTGTCTTGCCGGACGGCGTTGTGAGCAGAACCGGCTTGACTGCGGGATCGGAACGTCCAACGCGGCGCTGTTCCAGGACAAAGCGAATCTCCTGACCGCTTTTCGCGTAGAGCCAGTACTGCGCTCTGGAGCGGCAATAAATCTTGTCGAATTCTTTCGGTGAATCGGCGGAGTCGTTGACGGGAACAACCGCTTTGGCGTCCGGTTTCAAACGGGGAATCTGTCGAGCGTTAATTGCCGGAAAGAGTTTTTGAACGTCGCGTTTGTCAAGCTCAAAGGTTTGTTCAGAGCCGTTGGAAACGAGCTTAATCGAAGCCGAGACGTTGGAAATGCCGTATCCGTCGATGGAATTGTCGAAGTAATCCATGATCGGGCGCTCGCCGTCGAGTCCGGTGCAGTCGTCGATAATTGTAACGTTCTTAATTGTAAGCGTTCCAAACGCGGTTTCGTCAAGCGGTCTGGAAGATAAATGAATCGGGCTTTGATAGACATTGGCTTTTTCGTCGGGGTGAATAGCGCAGCCTTTGAGAGTTGTATTTTCAATTTCGACGGTCGCGCCGTTTTGAGCCAAAGACCGAATCTGAATCCCGCCGCGATCGTTTTCGAAGCGGCAATTGCGAATCGCGATGCGCCCGGTGAGCGACTCGTCTTCCGTGTTGTTAACCGTCAGCGCGACAGACGCTCTGGCGTTGTTACGGGAAACGACGTTGTCCAGAACGATGCCGACGTCGCCGGATTTGCGCTTCAAATTGGGAATATACATGTCAATGCCCGCGCCGGCGTTGTTTTCGCAGACGCAGTTTCGCATGACGCAGTTGGCGAGCTTTTCGTCGTCCTGATTCGGCTCGAAGTCGATTCCCGCCTGCGGCGCGGTTCCCCACGTGTTGCGGAGAATCGTATTTTCAATGAGCAGGTTTTCTGCTGTGATGACGCTGATTCCCTGCCGGTTGTTTCCGTCGCAGACAACATTTCGAATCGTTACGTTTTTGTTCGTAACGCCGGGAATGGCTTTGCCCAAATAGATGCCGTCGCCTCCGGAATCGACCAGGTTCAAGCCGTCAACGACAATATTGGACGAGCTTTTGATATTCAACGCGTGACGCCATTCCGCTCTCTGGTATGGGGCTTTATGA
>JAZUMX010000369.1:0-1926 GCA_045603865.1 Thermoguttaceae bacterium | reverse complement strand
AATTACTAATTGCTAATTGTCAATTGCTAATTCCCCAATTGCTGCTTAGCGGCTGTAAGCGTATTCTGTAACAGCATGGCGATTGTTAGCGGACCGACGCCGCCGGGAACCGGGGTGATCGCCGACGCTTTATCTTTAACTGCGTCAAAGTCGACGTCGCCGACAAGTCCGCTTTCCGTTCTGTTGATTCCAACGTCGATGACAACCGCGCCGTCGCCAACCATGTCGGCGGTAACGAACTTGGGCTTTCCGATAGCAACAATGAGAATCTCTGCCGCCCGGGTTACGTCCGCCAGATTGCTCGTTCTGCTGTGGCAGACCGTAACGGTGGCGTCAACGCCCTTTTGCATCAGCAAAGCCGCCATCGGTTTGCCGACAATGTCGCTTCTGCCGAGAACGACGGCGTTTTTCCCTTTGGTTTCGATGTTGTTTCGGCGAATCAATTCCATAATTCCCGCGGGCGTGCAGGGCAGGAATCGCGGACGCCCCTGAAGAATTCGCCCGACGTTTTCCGGGTGAAACGCGTCGACGTCTTTGTCGGGAGAAATGCGGTCCAGAATCGCCGTTTCGTTGAGTCCCCTGGGAAGCGGCAGCTGGCAGAGGATGCCGGAAATTTCCGGGTCTGCATTGAGCTGGTCGATAAGAGCTTCGAGTTCTTCCTGAGTCGTTTCAGCAGGGAGTTTGTGTAACACGCTTTTAATTCCCGCTTTTTGACACGCGATTTCCTTGTTGCGAACGTAGACCTGACTTGCCGGGTCGTCGCCGACGAGAATCGCCGCCAGACACGGAGTAACGCCGGTTTGCTGAATAAACTGCGCCGTTTCCTGCGCTGTTTCTGAACGAAGGGTTGCCGCAAGGGCTTTGCCGTCTAAAATCATGAGTGGTTAGTGGTAAGTAGTAAGTGAGTTCTTAAGCAATAAGCTATTAGCTACTAGCTATTAGCTTGGATGCTTGTCATTCTTAGCGTAATTATTTAACTCTGGCGCCTTATGGATAAGCTAGAGGCTAGCAGCTAGGAGCTAACAGCTCACCCGTGGGTTAAAACCCACGGCTACTGATATTGAACCGCTACGCGGTTCTAGCGGAAGCGCTTCGCGCCTATTGCCTACAGCCTACTGCCTATTGCCTACTGCCTATTGCCTAATTACGCGAAAATAACCGCGCGGCGAGCTGTCGATTTGTTGTAACTTTGAATTGTCTTGACAACGCTGTCTTCTTTCCATTGAATGTTGCGCTGCTGAAGGAATTCCTTGCATTCGTCTGAAAGGACAGCGCCGGATTTGGAGCCGACAAACAGACATTCTACGCCGCCGGAAATGACGCTGGCGATGTCGTCCGGCGTTGGAGCTTCGGACGTTTTCCAGGATTTCTCTTTTCCGTCAGGACGAATATAGAACGGGTCTGACCACGTCTTCTTTTTCCCTTCGATGGCGCCGTCTAAATTGATTTTCAGTTCCGGGTATTCCGGGAGAATGTTAAACGCGGCGTCGAAAGGCGAACGCTTGACGTCCGTTCTGGCAAGAGCGAGCGCGCCGAAAACGACGGCGTCGTCGCCAAGGCTGGAATAGACGACTTCCCGCTTTCGTTTGGACGCGATAAGATGATCGTCTTCGATTTCCCTCTGAATAATCGGCATGAGGAACCAGCCGCAGGCTTCCATCAGCCCGCCGCCGAGAATAATCGTTTCCGGGTCGATCAGATGCCGAACCGAACGGCAGACGCGCCCGATAACGACAGCCGCCTTTGTAACGATTCTCGTAACCAGCGCATCGCCGCTTCTTAACGCCGTGTTGAGCGACCCGGATTTAATCGTACCGCCCTTTTGCGCCATGAGCTCGGAAATAATCGACGTTTCGCCCTTGTCTAACGCGGCGCGAATGTCTCGTTCAATTGCCAGACGCCCAGCAATGGCTTCAAAACAGCCGT
>JAZUMX010000368.1:0-2697 GCA_045603865.1 Thermoguttaceae bacterium | reverse complement strand
AGAACCGTGGGCTTTTTCGACAAATTCGTTAACCGCATCGTTGGCAAAGACGCACCGCTTTAATTCGCCGCATTTGCCGCACGCGATGCAGTCTTGAACCGGTTTCGCCCCGAGGTTGAAGATTTCCGTTTCGATTCCCTGCTGGGCAAACGTTTTCGACATGACGTCTAATCCGTATCGGGAAGAACCGTCTGCGTTCCAGCTACCGTTTAACATTAAAACTTTCATTACTGACTCCTTAAAATTGGGATTTATAGAATGAGTTAAGCAAGGTTACCGATGCTTGCATGACTATTTACCGACTAAAAAGCGCCAGTTTTAATATGGGGTTGGTAGGGCGCTTCGAGCGCTTTAATTTCGTCGTCGTCGAGTTTAATATTGAGCGCGCCAACCGCTTGTTCGACGTGTTCGACGGCAGTCGTTCCCACGATCGGGGCGGTAATTTCCGGCTTGGACAGAACCCACGCCAGAGCCTCTTGCGCCATTGATCGACCGCGTTCTTTGGCTACCTTTTCGAGGTTGTCGACAACGATTTTATCGATAGCGTCTGTTGAACTCCACACCATGGGGGAAACTTCGTCGATCGCGTTTCTGGCGGTTTTCGTTCCCCAAGGGTGCGTGCACCGCCCACCGGCAAGTGGACTCCACGGCACGACTGCCATCTTTCTGTCTCGGCACAAAGGTAGGATTTCCCGTTCTTCTTCTCGATAAATGAGATTGTACTGCGGTTGCAAGGACGCGAATTTTGTCCAACCATTGCGCTCGGCAATTTGCTGCATGCGTTCCAACTGCCAGGCGAAGATGGTCGACGCGCCGATATACCGCGCCTTACCGGCTTTAACAACGTCGTGCAACGCTTCCATGATCTCTTCCATGGGCGTGTTAGCGTCCAAGCGGTGAATCTGGTATACGTCTACATAGTCCATACCAAGACGTTGTAAGGAATGGTCGATTTCTGCCATGATGTTTTTTCGAGACGAGCCGCCGCCGTTGGGACGACCGGGACGCATGTCGAAATGAACTTTCGTTGCGACAACGATTTCATCTCGATTAAGACCAAATTCACGAACGAGTTTGCCGGTAATCTCTTCACTCGACCCCATCTGGTATACGTTCGCGGTGTCGAAATAGTTTATTCCCAGATCGATCGCTCGCTTAAAAATGGGTTTCGCGTCCTCAAAATCTCGCGCCCACGGGAAAACGCCGTTTTCTTTGCCCGGCTTGCCAAAACTCATCATTCCCAAACAGATCCGGGAAACGTCCATTCCGGTATTTCCAAATTTTACGTATTGCATAGTAGTAAATTGGCAATAATAATCTTAATACGAATATCAGTTTTAAAACTGTTGATAAACAATAATGCGAGACCAACGTTTAGCGGTCAGCGTTAGTCATTGGCGTGAACGTCGTAGTTGCGAAGGATGTCCGCCACGCCGGGGTCTTCTGGGTTCCAACGTCCTTTGCCCGTATCGAGGGCGCGAATGCGTTCCATTTCCTCGTCGGTAAGTGAGAAATCGAAGATGTCCATGTTGCTCTTGATACGTTCCGGCTTGGTCGATTTCGGGAAGACGATAACGTTTTCCTGAACTTCAAAGCGCAAGATGACCTGCCCCGGCTGTTTCCCGTGCGCGGAGGCAATGTCGGCAATAACGGGAGACGAAAGCAGTTCCGGATTCCCCTGTCCGAGCGGTCCCCAGGATTCGAGATGAACGTTGATTTTCGATAACAGTTCGCGCAACGGCTTCTGCTGATACAGCGGGTTGTATTCCACCTGATTTACCGACGGGAGCGAATCAAACTGAGGGACGAACTCGTTCCAGATTTTCGGCGTCATGTTGCTCACGCCAATCGACCGGATTTTCCCAGCCGCTTTGGCGGCTTCCAACGCCTTCCATGCGCCGGGAACGTCGCCGTAAGGGTGATGAAGCAGGTACAAATCCATGTAGTCCAAACCGAGCTTTTTCAAAGACGCGTCAACGCCTTTTGTCGCCAGGTCAAACCCGAAATCCTGAACCCAGAGCTTGCTGGTCAGGAAGATTTCTTCTCGGTCAATGCCGCTTTCTCTGATCGCTTTTCCGACTTCGCGTTCGTTGAAATACGCCGCCGCGGTGTCAATGTGACGGATACCAAAATCCAGCGCTTCACGAACCGCTTTGTACGTACTGCCGTCTGAGGGAATGAGGTAAACTCCAAATCCGAAAACCGGAATCGATACGTTGTCGTTTAATGTAATTGATGGAATGTTTGTCATGAAGTATCACCCTAAAAGTAAGTGGTTGGCAAAGAGTAAAAACTATTTTCCTTCGGTCGCTTTCCGATACGCTTCGTCGTCAACCGGTTCGAGCCATTCGTTTGACGAATCTTCTCCGGGAACTTCCAGCGCCAGGTGCTGGAACCAGCAGTCGGGAGCCGCTCCGTGCCAGTGTTTAACCCCGGCGGGAATGTTGACCGTATCGCCTTTGCGAAGCCGACGCGCCGGTTCTCCCCACGCCTGATAATAGCCTTCTCCAGCAGTAACGATAAGAACCTGTCCTCCGCCTTTGGAAGCGTGATGAATGTGCCAGTTGTATCGGCATCCCGGTTCAAACGTAACGGCGCAAGTGAGAACCTGTTCTTTGGTAAGAACAGCCAAGTAACTGCGGCCGATAAAGTATTTCGCGTACGCGTCGTTTGGATCTCCAACAGGAAACGCCGACC